>CAYNIS010000037.1:0-14747 GCA_964397055.1 uncultured Rhodospirillaceae bacterium
GCACGGCCGGCGCCACCTCCTCCTCGTCGTGATGAGCGGGATCGGATGAGCCAGACCAGCGAAGCCGGAAACATCTCGGAAGACCAGGCCTCGGCCGGAGCCCCCGACGGGACCGGCGAGGAGGCCGCCAAGGATCTGCCCGAGCGCGCCGACTGCCAGGTGATCTCGCCCCCCAACATGCTGCGGCCCAAGGTCGGCACCGGCGGGCTGGAGGAGAATGTCCTGCAGCGTGCCGAGCAGACGATCACCAAGCGGGAGTCCGAGTTCCCGGAACTGGCCGACACGCATTTGATCAAGCTGCGCCGCGCGCTCAACGACGCCCAGGACGGCGACGCCAAGGCCTTCCATCAGGTCTTCCAGGCCGCGCTGGAGCTCAAGTCGTCCGGCGGCATGTTCCAGTTCAAGGCGATCAGCCGGATCGCCCAGAATCTCTGCCGGTTCTCCGGCGCGGCCGACCCCGGCGATCCCCGGGTGCTGCCGGCGATGGAAGAGCACTACAACGCGATGCGCCTGATCCTGTCCGCCCAGATGGTCGGCGACGGCGGCACCCACGGCAACACGCTGGTCCACGAACTGCGCGAGCTGACCCGCAAGATCGTCGGCTGAAGAAGGCGCGGCTGGCGCCCGGTACCGATCAGGCGACGGCGATCGCCTCTATCTCCAACAGCCATGCCTCGTCGACGATGTCGCAGACGACAACCGTCATTGCCGCCGCGCGGTCCCCCATCACTTCCTGCCGGACCTCGCGATGTTCCAGGCGGTACGCCCGGTCGGCGAGGTAGGTCGTCTGCTTGACGATGTGGTCGAGGGTCATGTCGGCGGCGTTGAGCTGGGCTTCGACATTGGCCCAGGCCTGGCGCGCCTGATCCTTGAACCCCGTAGGCACGGAGCCGTCCGGCCGGGCCGGGATCTGGCCGGAGATGTAGAGGATGCGCGTGGCCCACGTCACCTCGACCGCCTGGGCGTAGCCGCCATAGGTCGCAGGGGCGTTGCCGGCATTGATCGCGCGGGCCTTGGTCAAGGTCGTCGGCTCCTCAAGCGGCGGGCAGGTCGGCATTGAGCCGCCCGGCCACCCGGATCGGTGCGACGGAGCGGGCAAGGCCGGTCTGGTCGTCGGTTTCGACGAACACACCGCACAGGCTGGCTTCGCCATCGCCCGGGGCCAGACGCTCGGTCGGCATCTTGCGGGTGAAGCGGGCGATCGGCGCTTCCTTCTTGAAACCGATGATGCCGCCGTAGTCGCCGCACATGCCGGCATCGGTCTGATAGGCCGTGCCGCCGTCCAGGATCTGGGTGTCGGCGGTCGGCACATGGGTGTGCGTGCCGACGACGAGGGAGGCGCGCCCGTCGCAGAAATGACCGATCGCGAGCTTCTCCGACGTCGCCTCGGCATGCATGTCGACGACCACGGCCGCCACGCTGGAGCCCAGCCGATGGGTCTCGAACACGCGCTCGAGGGCGAGGAACGGGTCGTCGAGCGGGTCCATGAACAGCCGCCCCATGACGTTGACCACCAAGACCTTCTGACCGCCCCGGGCCGGCAGGATGGTAACGCCCCGGCCGGGCGTGCCGGACGGGTAGTTGATCGGGCGGATGAGGCGGGTGTCCTGCGCGATGTAGGGAATGATCTCGCGCTGGTCCCAGACATGGTTGCCGGTGGTGATGCAGTCCGCCCCGGCCTCGTGCAGGTCGGCGGCGATCTTGTCGGTGAGGCCGAAGCCGTGGGCCGCGTTCTCGCCGTTGACGATGGTGAAGTCGACGTCGAGGTCGCGCTTCAGGCCGGGCAGCAACGTGACCACCTGGTCGCGGCCGGCGCGGCCGACGACGTCGCCCAGAAACAGGATTCTCAAAGCCTTCCCCCGCTGCAGCGGATCACTTCGCGTTCCGTCACGATCCACTGGACGGCGACGTCGTTGTCTTCGGTCGGCACCTCCGGCACCTCCTGCGCGGCATAGGCCGTGGCAATGGTCAGGGCACCCGGCAGGCTCTTCAAGGTCGCGTCATAGAAGCCGTGCCCGTGGCCCAGGCGAAAGCCGCGCCGGTCGAACGCGATCAGCGGAACCAGCACCACCTGGGGGATCATGACCGGCTGATGGGCGTGCGGTGTCGGAATGCCCAGCCGGTCGTGCATCAGGCTCTCGCCCAGCGTCCAGGCGCGGAATTCCATCGGCTGGGCGCGCGCGCCGGTCACCGGCAGGCACAGTTTCCAGCCCCGTGCCATCAGGGCGGTCATGGTCGGGAACACGTCGATCTCGCTCCCGATCGCCGCGTAGCCGGAAACGGTGCCCGGTGTCTTCGGCAGTTCCACCTCCGCTAGCAGCCGTTCCGCGACCGCGCGCGCGGCATCCTCGGCATGGCCCTGGGCCGCCGCCTCCCGGCGGGCTTTGGCGCGTTCGCGCAGGCTTTGCTTCTCGGCGGCAATCGACATGGCGGCAGCGCTCCTCAAGCGACACCGACCGGGACTGCCCGGCCGTCGAACCAAGGCGGGGATCGGGGTGGTCATAAGACGGGCTGGAGGGCGCCGCCTCGGCCGTTGGCGAGTTATCCGCTAGAGACCCCTCAATCAAGGGGGGCACCGTGTAGCGCGGCCACGACCGCTCCAGGGACAGCACCCTAGCGAAATGACATCGGCCCCCGGGATAAAGCTGCCTGACGAACCGCGCAGCAGACCCTCCGCCCCATAGGGTACGCCTGGGTCACCCGGTCGCCAAGGGCGAATGGGTTAATGAGGGCGCCGACGCGGGGGGCGCGCGGCAAAGCGGGACGATGGCGGGTCAGCCGCTCTCGATCCGGCCGCCCAGCGATTCCAGGCGCTCGGCCAGGTGATCGAGGCCGCGGGCGGCGGTTTCCGCCGATCCCGTCTCCGACGCCTTGGAGTCCTTGAGATCCATCAGTTCGTCCACGAACGTGAGCGCGGTCAGCACCATCAGCCGGGCCTCGCTGGTCGGCGGGCTCTTGCCGGCGAGTTCGCGGAACCGCCGGTCGATCATCGCCCCGAGGGCGCCGACACGCTCCTCCTCGCCCTCGTCGCAGGCGATCGGGAAAAGGCGGCCATGGATGGAGATTTCGACGGTCGGCATGACCTCAACTCATCCTTTCAAGACGGCTTCGATACGCCCGATGACGTGGTCGAGACGTTCCGCGATCACGCGGGGGTCGGGACCGGGGGCGACGCCGTGCAGCAGATCCGGTTCCCTGGGGGCCGCCGCCACCTCGCCGCGCAGGCGCTCCAGCTCGGCTTCCAGATCGGCGAGCCGGCTTTCCGCCTCGAGCCGCGCCTTGCCCTCCGCGGCGGCGATCTCTTCGAGCCGCCCGACGCCGGCGCGCAGGGCGCTGTCGCTGGACACCACCTGTTCCAGCTGGTGGGTCAGCTGGGCGATCTCCTGGCCCGCCGCATCGAGTGCTGCCTGGGTCTGTGACAGCTCGGTCAGGTTCAAGGTGTCCTCGGACGACACATCCTCAGCCTCGGCGAGCCGCTGGAGCGCCTCTTCCGCCCGGGCCATCTCGCGCGCGGCCTGGGTGCGGGCGGTTTCGAGATCGCTGCCGAGGGCGCCGATCGCCTGGTCGAACTCGGCAAGCCGTGCTTCAGCCTCGACCGCCCGGGCCTCCATCGCGGCGAGCGCTGCCTGCTGGCCGTCAATCTGGGCCTGACGCGCGGCGAGGGCTGCCTCCGCCTCGGCAAGCTCGGCGCGCGCGGCGGCTTCGCCGGCGGCCGCCTGCTCGGCCTCCTCGCGCACGGCGTCGAGCGTTCGCGTGGCGGCGAGCCGCTGGGCCTCCGCCTCTTCCTGGGCGGTGTCCAGGGCGACTTCGAGGCGGTCGACGGCGGCGGTGAGGCGGCTGACCGCTTCGGCTAGGCTGTCTGTCATCGGGATTGCGCTTTCGGCCGCTCGCGCGCGGTGGGACGGCAGGGGACGTTAGGCCGGCCACGCGTCGACCGTCAATCGCGGGCCGCATGGCTGATGTCCGTTCGGTCCTGAGCGCTTTGCTTGACGCTCGGGCCGCCCGGCGGCAAGGATTTCGGCCCTCTCATTCCATCCGGCCCGCCGCCCGCCGAGTGGGGACGCCGATCTCCCGCCCGCGCCGGCCCGGTCGGCGTCGTCTCCTCTCGCGCAGGAAGCCCGGCCCATGTCCGTCAGCGACTTTTCCGATCCCGACACCGGCGAGGTTGCGCACCGGCATTTGGCGAACGCCATCCGGGCCCTGGCCATGGATGCGGTCGAAACGGCGAAGTCCGGCCATCCCGGGCTGCCGATGGGGCTGGCCGACGTTGCGACGGTGCTGTTCACGGCGGAACAGCCGATCAAGATCGATCCCCTGGACCCGGCCTGGCCGGACCGCGACCGCCTGATCCTGTCCGCCGGCCACGGATCGATGCTGATCTACGCGCTCTTGCACCTGATCGGCGTCGTCGGCATGCCGATGGAAGAGATCCGGAAGTTCCGCCAGTGGGGCAGCCGCACCCCCGGCCATCCGGAGCACGAGCCGGAGCTCGGCATCGAGATGACCACGGGCCCGCTGGGGCAGGGGATCGCGACGGCCGTCGGCATGGCGATCGCCGAACGCTCCATGGCGGCGCGTTTCGGCGGCGACCTTGTCGACCACTTCACCTTCGTGCTCGCCTCCGACGGCGATCTGATGGAAGGGATCAGCCACGAGGCGGCGTCGTTCGCCGGTCATCTCGGCCTCGGTCGGCTGATCGTCCTCTATGACGACAACCGCATCTCGATCGACGGGGCGACCGACCTTTCCCTCTCCGACGACGCGATGATGCGGTTCGAGGCCTATGGCTGGCATGTGTCCGCCGTCGATGGCCATGACGAACTGGCGATCGAGGCGGCGATCGACGCCGCCCGCGAGGAGGTGGTGCGGCCCTCCCTTATCTGCTGCCGGACCACGATCGGCTACGGCGCGCCCAATAAGGCAGGCTCGGCCTCCGCCCACGGCGCCCCGCTCGGGGCGGAGGAGATTGCCGCCACGCGGGAGGTGCTGGACTGGCCCTACCCGGCGTTCGAGGTGCCGGAGCCGGTCCTCGCCCGCTGGCGCTCCGTCGGTGCCCGCAGCCGGGCGGCCCACGACGCCTGGACGGATCGGCTGGCGTCCTCGCCGCATCGCCAGGAGTTCGAGCGGGTCCAGGCCGGCATGCTGCCGGCCCCGGCGTCGGAGATCCTGTCAGCCATCAAGGCGGAGTTCGTCGAGAGCCGACCGAAGCTGGCCACCCGCCAGTCCTCCGGCAAGGTTCTGGAACACCTGGTGCCTTCGGTTGCCGAGGTGATCGGCGGGTCCGCGGACCTGTCCGGGTCGAACAACACCCAGGTCAAGAACGTGCCGGTGATGGCGCCCGGCCGCTTCGACGGCCGTTACATCCACTATGGCGTGCGCGAACACGCCATGGCGGCGGCGATGAACGGCATGGCCCTCCATCGCGGGGTCATCCCCTATTCCGGCACCTTCCTGGTGTTCTCCGACTATTGCCGGCCGGCGATCCGGCTCGGCGCGCTGATGGGCCAACGGGTCATCCATGTGATGACCCATGATTCGATCGGCCTGGGAGAGGACGGCCCGACCCACCAGCCGGTCGAGCATCTGGCGGCCCTGCGCGCGATTCCGAATGTCCTGGTCTTGCGACCGGCCGATGCGGTCGAGACCGCCGAGTGCTGGGAAATCGCGATCGAGCGTTGCGCTGGCCCCTCGATCCTGGCGCTGACCCGTCAGGGCTTGCCGGCACTCCGCGACGATGTCAGCGAAAACCTCTCCGGGCGCGGCGGCTATACGGTGCGCGACTGCGACGGGGCTCCGGCGGTGGTGCTGGTCGGCACCGGTTCGGAGGTCTCCATCGCGGTCGAGGCGCAGGGATTGCTGGCCGAGGCCGGTGTCGCGGCGCGTGTCGTGTCCATGCCCTGTCGCGAGTTGTTCGAGGCGGAGGATGCGGCCTATCGCGCGACGGTGATCCCGCCGGGCCTGCCGGTCGTCGTTGTCGAGGCGGCGGTCCGTCAGGGCTGGGAACCGATCCTGGGGCCGACCGGCCGCTTCGTCGGCATGACCGGCTTCGGCGCCTCCGCCCCCTATGGCGATCTCTATCGGGAGTTCGGCATTACCGCGGAAAAGGTGGCGGAGGCGGCGCGCGCTCAGCTTTGAGCATGCGGGACCCTGCCTTGCCGAGACGGCTGCTGGATTTTGTTAACCTTTCGTTGCTAACGAGGGCGCCGAGCCACGTTCGGCCGCTCTGTCGCCCGACCGCGACGCGCGGAGCGGTGCCCCGGGTCGCCAGCTGGGCGCGGCCCGACGATCGATCGGTAAACGCGGGATAGGGAGACCACCATGGCTATCAATGTTGCCATCAACGGGTTCGGGCGCATCGGTCGCCTGGTCATGCGCGCGATCATCGAGAGCGGCCGGACCGACGTCGAGATCGTCGCGATCAACGACCTCGCCGACACCAAGACCAACGCGCACCTCCTGAAGTACGACAGCGTGCACGGCCGCTTCGCCGGCACCATCGAGGCCGCGGAAGACGCCCTGATCGTCAACGGCACGCGCATCACCTCCTACTCGCAGCCGGACCCGGAGAAGTTGCCCTGGGGTGACATCGGCATCGACGTGCTGATGGAATGCTCGGGCCGCTTCACCAATCGCGACGATGCCGCCAAGCACCTCGCCGCGGGCGCCAAGAAGGTCCTGATCTCCGCCCCTGGCACGGATGAGGACATCACCGTCGTCTACGGCGTGAACCACGAGAAGCTGACGGCCGAGCACAAGATCGTCTCCAACGCCTCGTGCACGACCAACTGCCTCGCCCCGGTCGCCTATGTCCTGAACCAGTCGATCGGCATCGACCACGGGTTCATGACCACCATCCACAGCTATACCGGTGACCAGCGCATCGTCGACACGATGCACAAGGACCTGCACCGGGCCCGTGCCGCGGCGATCAACATCATCCCGACCACCACCGGTGCCGCGCGCGCGGTCGGCAAGGTGCTGCCGGACCTGAAGGGCAAGCTGGACGGCACCGCCATCCGCGTGCCGACCCCGAACGTCTCGATGGTCGACTTCAAGTTCGTCGCCAAGCGCAAGACCGACGAGGCGGAGATCACCGGCGCCATCAAGCAGGCGGCCGACGGCTCGCTGAAGGGGGTCCTCGGCTACTACGAGGAAGACCTGGTCTCCGGCGACTTCAACCATGACAGCCACTCGTCGATCTTTGCGGTGGGCGAGACCAAGGTCATCGACGGCGACTTCGTGCGCGTCATGTCCTGGTACGACAACGAGTGGGGCTTCAGCTGCCGCATGGCTGACACCGCCGTTGCCATGATGAACGCGGGCTGATCGCGTTCCGAAACCCGGCTGTTTTGAGATGGGCGTCGGCGCAGGTCGTCGGCGCCCGTCGCATTTCGACTCGTATATCTACGGTCAATCTCGCATTCTGCGAGTGTAAGGCCGGATTGCATATCCATCAGGTCAGGGCTGTGCTAGTCTCTAGGGTGGCAGAAACTGCCTGACGCAGACCGCAACCGGTTAGGGCACGCTGATCATGGGCCTCGGGCTCGGCCTTGGTGGAGTAGGGGGGTTCTTCCCCGCCCAACGCTTCCAGTCGGAAGCGGCCGATCCGCGTGCGAGCCTCCCCTTCCAGAACGCTCCGAACTCCGGCTCCAACGGCTCCGGGGAGGTTGGCGGTCGCCAGCTTTCGACCGGCGTTGAACAAGGGGATGCCGGGGCGGAAGCCGGGAACCGCGACGGCGAGACCGGACCGGACGGCCTGACCGAGGAAGAACGCCGCATCGTCGCGGAGATGAAGCGCCGCAATGACGAGGTTGTGCGCCACGAACAGGCCCACGCCGCGGTCGGCGGCCGCTATGCCGGTGCCCCGTCCTACGAGTACGAGCAGGGTCCGGACGGCCAGCGCTACGCGGTCGGCGGTGAGGTGTCAATCGATGTCTCCCCGGTCGCCGACGACCCGGAAGCGACGATCACCAAGATGGAGGTCGTCAAGCGGGCGGCCCTGGCCCCGGCCGAACCGTCGCCGCAGGACTACCGGGTCGCCTCACTTGCCGACCAGCAACGGTTGGAAGCGCAGAGCCAGCTCAACCAGCAGCGCACGGAAGAGTTCGTCGAGCAGAGCCAGGGCGGGGAGAATGATGACGCCGCCTCTCCGAGCGCTCTGGGCGAGACGGATCAGCCGGTGATCCGCAACGCCATCGGCGCGTACCAACAGGCAGGCGGTTTGGCGAATCTCGCCACCGAAACCGGGCGGCCATCGCTGCTCTTCTGAACCGGCGCGACGAGAGTTTCCCCCCACCCGTGCTTTACGCTTCGACGGTCAAGCTGATCCTGTCGCTGCCGGCGCGTGCCCCGGCGCCCAGCCTGCCTCGCCGCCTCGACGGACTATTCGCCGATCTGGCAAAGCCGGCCGAGGAACATGAGGCGCATGAGACCGAGGACCTGATCTGGGCGTTGTGGATCGACCACCCGGAAAAGGCGTCCGCCGACCGGATGGACCAGGCGATCCGCGCCATGGTCACCGACAAGTCGGCCCTGGCCGAGGACATCCTGACGGCGCTGATCGACGCGCACCCGGACTGGGCGGAAGCCTGGAACAAGCGGGCCACGCTCTACTACCAGCTCAACCGCGACGACGAGAGTGTCGCCGACATTGAGCGCGCGCTGGAGCTGGAGCCCCGCCATTTCGGAGCACTCGCCGGTTTCGGCCAGATCGCCCTGCGCCAGGGTGAGTTGGATGCCGCGGTGATCGCTTTCGAGGCGGCAGTCGCGGTCAACCCGCACCTGATCCAGGTCCGCATGCTGCTGGACCAGCTGGCGGCCGCCAACCCGCGCGCGATGCACTGACCGGTCGGATCAAAGCCAGCGCAAGTCCCGATCAGACTTCATCAGCCTTGCGACGACGATGTGCGCTACGATGAAATGCGTTGTGCGTTTTCCGAACCGCCAGATCCGGTCTGTCTGGCTGGGAAATGCGCTCGTGTGATGATCGAGAAGGTCGATCGCTCTATCCGCAAGTCGGGTGCGACCTTCTCGATTCCGAAGTTCGCAAGGGCGCGGGTCACGCCCTGGCGGCGAACTTCGGCATCAGGACACTAGGACCCAAGAATAATGGAATGAGCCGCGCCACTGCGCGGAAAAGCCCCGCTCCGGTTGCCGGAGCGGGGCCGAGGATAGGCGTTAGAGTTCAGCTTCGGCGGGGACGTCCGCCCTCAGGCCGACGGGCCGAACAGGCCGACCGGCTGGTAGACATGGCCCGGGAACACGGAGGCGAGGTCGGTCTGGCCGAGGAACTCGTCCAGGATCTCGCCCATGATGTCCCGGTGGTTGATCGTCCAGGCAAGGAACCGGCCGCGATCGAGTTGATCGTCGGCAAGGCCCGGCCAGGTGCCGAACATCCCGCCATTGAGGCTGTGGCCGTGGGCGAACCAGGCCGACGCCGTGCCGTGGTCGGTGCCGTTCGAACCGTTCTCGAACGACGTCCGGCCGAACTCGGTCCCGGTCAGGATGACGACATTGTCCATGTCGTCGCCGAGATCGTCGGACAGCGCCCGGATGCCTTGCGTGAAGTCACGCATGCGCCGGCCCATGCCGTTGTTCGGGTCCAGGTTGGCCGCTTGCGAACGGTCGCCCGACTGGTTCGAATGGGTGTCCCAGCCGCCGATATTGATGGTGGCGATCTGCAGGCCGGTGCGGCCCTTGATCATCTGCGCCACCATGGAGAGGTGCCGGCCGTAGCTGCCGCCGGGGTAGTCGGCCCCGTTGGCCGGCGTGTAGCTGTCGGAGAAGCCCTGGAACAGTTCCAGGTCGCCGATCAGTTGCAGGCCCTGGGCGTGGACCAGGCCATGGTTTTCGCGGGCCGGGTCCGGGGTTTCGCCATAGGACTGCAGCATCAGTTCGAGCAGCCGGTTTTCCGAGCAGCCCGAACCTTCGCAGAAGTCGTCGGCGTCGAGGCCGAAATTGGAGAAGCGGTCGATCGTCGGCACGGTGATCGGCCCGCGCAGGCTCTCCATCAGGTTGTTGCCCATGGAGATCGCCCGGAACGTCGCACTCGACACGGTGTCGGCGGCGAGGTGCCGGTTGAACAGGCCGTCGCCCTCTTTGACGTTCTGGCCATGCTCGATATAGGCCTGACTGTCGAAGTGGGAGCGTGACGGCTGCGGGTACTGAACGGTCGGGAAGACCGCCAGCGTGCCCTCGTTCCACAGCTGCATCAGGGGCTCCATCGCCGGATGCAGGCCGAAGAAGCCGTTGAGGTCGAGGGCACCCGCGAGCGGGTCGATAGGGTTCGGCGGCGGCACGAACAGGGTCGAGCGCAGCCGCTGATAGCCCGGATCGCCGTACGGCACGACCTCGTTGAGGCCGTCCGCCCCGCCGCGCTGGAAGATGAATACCAGCGTGCGGGCGTTGGCGGTCTGGGCGATCGCCTTGTTGAAGAAGAGGGAGGGGGCAGCGCTGAGCGCTGCACCCCCGGCCCCACCGAGGAGACCTTTGAGAACGGACCGTCGGTTCATCATGGTTCTTTGCTCCCTTAAGCCCGGCGGGCCTTACTGGTACTGATAGCCCGGCTGACCGATCACCAGGACGGCGGCACGGCGCAGCGGCTCGTTGGAGTTGGTCGAGGAGATGTCGAAGTCGCCGTCGCGGGTCAGCTCCGCCACCGCCTGGTCGAAGACCAGCCGGCTATGCTCGAGCCCGACGGTGAGCTCCATCAGGAGCGAGACCACCGCCTCCGGGCTCTCCGCCCCGGCATCCAGCATCAGCATGCGCAGATCCGCCCGGCTGCCACCGCCGCGCGATTCGATCACGTCGATGGCGAACTGGAGACGCTGCAGGAGGGTGTTGGAGTTGATCCAGTCCGCCCCGACTTCCGACCAGCCGGTCGGCACCGGGTTGATGAAGAGACCCATGCCGGCGGCCTGGATCGCCCCGTCCATCTCGTCGTAGTCGGGTTCCGCATCGAGGTTGCGGATGACGCCCACGGCGAATTCGAGCGGGGTCTTCACCTTGGAGCGGAAGGCGGTCGCGTCGGTGCGGAATTCCGCACTGTCGAAGATCGCCTCCAGCATCGGGATAATCTCACCCGTGCGGGAGACACCGTCCCCGTCCGGATCGAGCGGTGCTTCGAAGGCGGCGGCGCATTGCTCCACCACAGTCGACGGGACCACTTCCGACACCAGCATTTCCACCAGCTTCCCGCAGACGAAGCGCGAGGTGTAGGTGCCCGGCGCCCGGACACCGCCGACCGCCGCGAAGTCTTGCGCCAGGAAGTCGATCATCTGCTCGCCTTCCTCGATCCCGCCGGGGCCGAAGGTGCGGGCATTGGCTCCCCAGACCTGCCAGATCGACTTCGCCCGGGCGCTGTAGTGGTTGCTCGCATCGAAGAAGAACTGGTCGTTCTGTTCCTGCCAGCCGGACAGGACCAGGGAGGCCTCGTTCACGTCGGTGTCCGTGTACGGGGCGGTAACACCCAGGAGATGAAGTTCCATCAACTCGCGGGCATAGTTCTCGTTCGGGTTCGGGTTGGCCGCATTCGGAGCCACCCGGTTATCGTCATTGTCGAGGTAGATCATCATCGCCGGGCTTTTCGCCGAGACCTCGGTCAGGTCGCGGAAGTTGCCGAGCGCGTTCAGGCGGAACCCGTCGTTCTCACCCTGCTCCATTTCAACCGAGTTCACCTTGCGGATATCGGTATTGAAGTGGTTGTCCCAGAACTGGGTCATCACTTCGAGAAGCTGGCGTTCGGAGAACACCATCCGGGTCAGGACTTCCTCGCGGAGTTCCTCCACGAAGTCCTCATCGTCATCCGACAGTGCTTCCTGCCGGAGCATGGCCTGGGCGGCGCTGTCGTCGATCAGGGCCGGGGCGAGCTGTTCGTCCAGGTACTGATCGAAGGTCAGGTCGTTCAGGCGGGCAAGCAGCGCCGGGGTCTCGCCGAAGGTGATCCGGTTGACCAACTGGCGCTTGGCGAAGTCCGCGGGGCCGACGGTAACGGTCAGGCTGTTGGTGATGCGGGCATTGGCACCGGTGCGCGCGGTGATCGTCACCGTCACGTCCTGGCCTTCCGTGATGTCATCCGGGAAGACGCGAAGTGCGAACTGCCCGGTGATGGTCCCGACCGCGAGCGGCACCTGGTTGATGGTCCGGCCCTGGGCCGGGTCGTCCAGGCTGGCTTCGATCTGAACGATGCCGTCGTTGGAAGTGGCGTTGCCGATGACCACGAAACCACGGGCATCGACCGTCGCCCCGTCGAGCGGGCTTTCGAAGGCGATCGTCCCGGCAGCCTCATCCGGGTCGATGTAGTTGGCGGTCAGGGTCACCGGGGCCGAACCGACGGTCAGGGTCGTTGTCGCCGCGAACTCGTCGGCGAGACCCTCGATATTGCCGGTCCAGCGGTCGAAGACCTGGTCACCGACGAAACCGGAGGCCGAGATCACGGCCTCCGTCCCCGCCGGGTAGTCACCCGACCCGGTGCCGCCGACCACTTCCACGCCATAGGTGCGGATGCGATAGGTGGCCGTCAGAAGCGCGTTCGACGCCGGCATGTTGAGCGTGGTCGGGCTGTCGGTCTCGCTGACCAGAAGGGCCAGAACCTCCGACGCGCCGACCCAGCGGTCGAACACCATCTCCGCCGCCGGTTCATCGGCGGTGATCACCACCGGGGTCGCCGGCAGGAAGGCACCGTCGCCGGCCCCGTTCACGATGGCGAGTGTGAACGCGCCGTCCCCTGCCACGAACTGGGCAGCGATCGTCGTGTTTTGCTCGCGCATCGTGATCCTGGTCGCCGCCTGGGTGGCGTCCTCGATCTCTGCCACGTCGCCGATCCACTGATCGAAGACGAAGCCGGCCGGGGCGTCATTGGCCAGGACGTCGATCACCGTGCCGACCTGGTAGGTGCCGGAGCCCTGGCCGTCGGTGACGGTCAGCACGAATTCCGGACGCTGATCGGTGGTGAACAGGATGTCGTTCGGGATCGCCTGACGGTCGAAGCCCGGGCCACTCCAGGTGACCTCCAGCTTCTCGCCCCCCGAATTCTCGAAGAAGGTGACGGTGATGGCGTGCCGGCCCGGGGTCAGGTCGGCGAAGCCGAAGCGGTCCTGCGGACCATGGAGACCGTCGTTGTCGACGATCAGGGTGTCGGCGATATAGAGGTGCGAGCCATCATCGGAATTCGTGTAGAACTTGTATTCGCCGGCCGTCTCGATCTCGATGAAGCCGGTGAAGCGGAAACCGAAGCGTTCGTCCCGGGTCCGTTCCGAGATGTCGAAATTGTCGACAACGCCGGTCGTGGTCGGGGTCAGGTTGTCGAAGTTCGGCAGTTCGCTGAGCCCGCCGAGTTCGTAGTAGGCAAAGTTCACACCGTTCGGCTGCACCACCTCCGGCACGTAGGACGCGGTCAGGACCGCACCCTGGGCCGGCATGGTGATCGTGGTCTCCGCCGCATTGGCGACCGCCACCGTGGCGATGTCGCCCAGCCAGCGGTCGAACACCTGGCCCGTCGGGGCCGGGTCGGCCGCGATCGCGACCACCTCGCCCTCGGTATAGACACCGTCGCCGGTACCGCCGTTGACGATCAGTTCGAAGTTGTAGTTCGCGGTCACCGTGGCGGCTGCATTCGGCATGGTGAAGGTGGTCGAAGCCGCATTGGCATCGGCAAAGGTGCCAGCGGTCGCCGACCAGTTGTCGAAGGCCCGGCCGGCCGGGGCGGCATCGGCCGTCACCGTCACGGTCTGGCCCTCGAAGTAGCGGCCGGTGCCGGACCCGCCGACGACGGTCAGGTCATTCAGGGGCTTGTCGGCATAGGTCGCGGTGATTGTCGCCGCGGCGGCCGCCATGGTGAAGGTCGTTTCCGCCGCCGTGGCGCCGGCCAGACCGGCGATGTCGCCGACCCAGGCCGCGAAGGTCTGACCCTCCGGTGCTGCGTCGGCGGTAACGGCGACGACGTCACCCAGCTTGTAGTCGCCGTCGCCGGCACCGGAATTGACGCTGAGAGCGAACAGCGCGTCCTTGTATGTCGCGGTGACGGTGGCGTTGGCCTGACCCATGGTGAGGATCGTGGTCGCCGCCTGCGGGTTGGCGAGGAGGGCGACGTCGCCCGCCCACTGGTTGAACTCCTTGCCGACGGCCGCTGCATCCGCGGTGATCGTCACCGGTGTGCCGGCGGTGTAGGAGCCGTCACCCGAGCCCGCGTTGACCACGAGGTCGAAGCTGGGCGCGACATAGATCGGCGAGCGGAACAGGACCTCGTCCGGGATCGCTTGCTGCTCGATACCCGGGCCCTTGTATTCGACCTCCAGCACCTCGGTGCCGCGGCCCTCGAAATAGGTCACCACGATTTCGTGGCGGCCGACCGGAAGGTCGATCATGCCCGACTTTTCGCGCGGGCTGTGGGTGCCGTCGTTGTCGACCACCAGCGCATCGTTGATGAACAGCTGGGAGCCGTCATTGGAGGTTGTGTAGAAGGTGTAGGTGCCGGCGACGTCGATCTGGATGAAGCCGCCGAAGGAGAACCCGAACTGATCGTCCTGAAGGCGCGGGCTCAAGTCGTAGTTGACGACCTGGCCGATCGCCACCGGCGGGTTGACGCCGATGATCTCCGCCAGAACACGCGGCGGGTTCTTGAGGTCGGTCTCGTAGTAGACATAGTCGAGGCCACGCGCCGCCCCCGGCAGGGCCGTGTACTGCGCGGTAACCGACACGTCGTCGTCGAGCGTCACCGTAGTCGCCGGGACGGCCGGATCGGCAAGGGC
>CAYNIS010000038.1:0-14360 GCA_964397055.1 uncultured Rhodospirillaceae bacterium
GCTGGTCGCCCAGGGCATTGCCAACGTCGTGGCCGGCGCGGGCGGCGGCATGGCGGGTTCCGGCTCGATCCCGCATACGCATCTGGCCTATCAGGCAGGTGCCAGGACGCGCGCGGCGGCGGCGGTCAACGGGGCGGTACTGCTGGTCGCCATCTGGTTCCTGGCCCCGCTCGTCGCCGCCCTGCCGCTGGCGGTGGTGGCGGAGGCGGTGATCGTTGTCAACGTCGCGATGGTCGATGACTGGTCCCGCCAGCTGGTGGTCCGTTTCTCCCGCCGGCACGACGATCCGGAGACGCGCCACCAGCTGAACATCACCATGGCGATCGTCGTCCTGGTCGCCGTGCTGCTGATCCTCGCCGGCACCCTGACGGCAGTCGGCGTCGGCATGGCGGTCGCGTTCCTGGTGTTCCTGAGCTCGGTCAGCCAGCGGGTCGTCCGGCGCATCTATCATGCCGACGCCGTCCGCAGCCGGATCACCCGGCCCAACCGCGACATGGAACTGCTGTCCAGCAACGGTCGGGCGATCGCCGTTTTCGAGCTGCAGGGACCGGTTTTCTTCGGCTCCGCCGACGAGCTCGCACGGCAGGTCGACGAGGAAGCTGCCGGCGGCCGCCTCGCCTCCCTCATCCTCGACTTCAAGAGGGTCCAGGACATCGACCAGACCGGGGTCATGATCCTGGAACGCATCG
Source organism: uncultured Rhodospirillaceae bacterium (assembly GCA_964397055.1). Lineage (GTDB taxonomy): Bacteria > Pseudomonadota > Alphaproteobacteria > CAYNIS01 > CAYNIS01 > CAYNIS01. The sequence continues at coordinate 690 of CAYNIS010000038.1, forward strand.
ACCGACAGCTGGCGGCCCGCGGGGTCCTGGTCACCTTCAGCTACCTGTCGGAGGACAGCGCGCTCGGCCGGTTGATGAGGATCGGCGGCTTCGATCGCCCGGCGATCGAGGGGCGCCAGCTGCCCGACACCGACAGCGCCCTCGGGTCCGCCGAAGACCGACTGCTCGACAACCTGCGCAAGACCGGCAGGCTGGACCCCGATCGCCGGCCGGCCCTGGTCGGCCATGACCTGACCCGCGGCCTCAGCGAGGCGGAGGTCGCAACGGTCGAAGCCGAGACCCGCGAACAACAGTTCGAGGCCGGCGACCGGATCATCACGGAAGGCGACAGCGGCAGCGAGATCTTTTTCCTGACCCATGGTCAGGTCTCGGTCGTCAAGCGCATACCCGGCTCCGGCCGGGTGCTTCGCCTCGCCAGCTTCCAGGCCGGGGTGAGCTTCGGCGGCATGGCGCTCCTGACCGGAGATCCGCGCTCGGCCGATGTCGATGCCGACACCGATGTCGTCTGTTCGATGCTGACCCGGGAGGCCTTCGATCGGCTGACGGTGAAGCACCCGACGATCGCCAGCTGCCTGTTGCGCAACATCGCGATCGAGCTCGCGGCAAAGCTGATGGCAACGACCAACGCGATGCGCGAGCTGGAGAACTGACCGCGCACCGCAGCGTCAGCGCGGTGCGCCACCGCCCATCAACGCTTCCATCGGCAGGCCGTTCACCAGGATGGAGCCTTCCGGCGTGACCCGCAGTTCATAGCTGAAGCTGTCGGGACCGTCGTCGAGTGCCGGGGTGCCCATGCCCTTCAGCATGGTCAGGACCCCGACCAGTCCGATGTCCTCGGACGTCGTCGGCTGGTCAAGGAGGGCCATGGCGGCGTCGACGCCATAGAGCAGGAAGTCCGCCTGGCCGGCGACCGAGAACACCGCCATCGGATCGACCGAGAAGGCACCGTCGCCGGTGACACCGATGGTCGGCGTCTCGAGCACCAGCTCCTCCAGCGTGATCATGGTTCCGGCCTCGGCCATCCAGTCGAGCAGCATCCGGGGATCGACGTCCGGCGGGAAGCGGCCCTCGACCCGCTGGCCCAGATTCTGGGCAAAGGCATCCAGAATGCGCCGCCACGGCAGCGCGTCGACGGACACGGCCGCGGCAATCAGGCCGGGAACGAACCCGGGCTTCAGCGGCAGATCCATGGCCGCCAGATCGCGCGGTTCGGCCAGCGACAGGCTGATCCCCGCGGCACCCGCCTCGTCCCCGGCGGTGGCGCCGAAGGCGACGTCGAGTTGCCCGAAACCACCCATCGGGTCACCGAACTGTTCGACCGCGAAGTCTTCCACCGACAGGCTGAAATTGAGCTCGTCCCAGGCGAGGTCGCGATACAGCTCGACGATGCCGAGCATGAGATCGTCCGTCGGCATGGCCCCGGGCGTGAGGTCGAATTCCTGATAGAACGCGCGCAGCCGATCGAGGTCGACGGCGGTCATCGAGGCACGCTGGCGGAATGCGCCGAGCGAGATCGACGGTTCGCTCGGCGGGGTCACGGCGAGACCGTCGAGGGCGACCAGGGAGGTGATGTCGGCCCCCGCCGCGGCAGCCTCGTCGACAACCGTGGAGATCGTCAGGCTGTCCAGGCCGACCAGTTCCGCGCCGTTCTGGGCATCGACGACGGACAGGATCGCCAGTTCCGCCTCCAGCTTGCCGAAGGTGAGCAGTTCCGGCCACCATTCGCCGTCGATCGTGGAGTTGCCGACCGACACGGTTCCGACGACGCCGGAACCGTCCCGGGCCTCGATCGTCGCCGGCAATCGGCTTTCGAAGCGGAAGCGGCCGCCATCGAGCGGTTCGGCGAGGAACGAGATGTCGCCCATCGCCAGGCTGTCCTGACCCGAGAGGTCGAAGATGACGCCGGGAAACGTTACGATCACGGCGCCGCCCTGGTCGATCGCGGTGACCGGGCTCTCCACCGTCATCAACGGAAAGAGCGGGTTGGCGCCATAGAAGCGGTCGATCGCCTCGATCAGGGGCGGGACGACCTTTTCCGCGGTCGACCCCGGGACGACGGGATCATAGGGGATCGTCTGGGCGAGGGACGGCCCGCCCCAGACACCGGCCCCTACTAGGCAGAGACCTAGGGCGATCGCGCGTCGGGCCATCCCCGGCCATGCCGCTCGAACGGGCTGTCGTGTCATGGCGTCGGTCTCCCAAATGGCGGGGTCAGGGGAAACGGGACCCGGCGCGCGGCAGACCGCGCGATCGGGACCCAGGTCGGTGCCGGGGCCGCCACCTACTGGGGCGGCGGGCCGCCTAACATCGGCTGGCCGTTGACGCTGAGGCTGCCGTCGGCACCGATGTCGATCGCGTAGTCGAGGGCGGGGCGCCCGTCGGCACTGGTGGTCGGCTGGCCGAAGCCGCGTGCCATGGCGATCACCGGCAGGGCCTGGCCCTGCATCTCCGGCGGGAGATTGCCGATGAGCTGCATCGCGGTGTCGAGGCCGACCGCCTGGAACTGGAACGACCCGGCGACCCCGAGTGCGGCGGCGCTGTCGACGTTGGCCTGGCCGGAGCCGGTCAGCCCGATCGCCTCGCTGTCGATCGCGAGCTCGTCGAGCGACACGAAGGTGCCGGCCTGTCCCAGCATGCCGAGCAGCATCATCGGGTCGCCGGGCGGCATGCCGGACATGGCATCGGCGAGGCTCGGGCCGACCGCCGACCACGGCACGTCCTGAGCGCTGAGCGTCAGCCGGGCTTCGGTCGGGATGACCTCCGGCGGGATGCCCGGCGGATTTCCGGAAACCCCGGACGCCGCCCAGGCGATGGCGAGGCTGCCATTGTCGCCGCCTTCGCCGGACAGGCTGAAGCTGAGCGCGTCGAGGGCCACCGGGCTACCGTCCGGCGCCGTGGTGTCCAGGCCGGCGAGCGACATCGCCATTTCCGCCGAGGAGAAGTCGCCGGAACGGATGAAGTCGATCATCTGCTGTGACGGTTCGCCGGCGTTGGCCGTGCCGACATTCGCCATCGCCCGGCGCGGCGACATCGCCTGCTGCAACAGGTCGAGCGGCCAGCCCTCTCCGGTCTGACGATAGGAGAGCTCGACGATCTCGACCGGCGGGGCGCCATCCGGCGGGACGATCGCGATGCCCTCGGCCCGGAACTGGGTGGTGACGTCGGCGCGGCTGTCGCCGATCTCTTCAAAGGATTGCTCGGCGACCAGACGTCCGACCGCGAGCACGACGTCGTCCGGCTGCTCCGCCAGGACGATGCGCAGCTCGTCGATTTGGGCGGAGTAGTCGCCGACCCCTTCGAGACTGTCGTGGTAGATCGCTTCGGATGTCGGCTGGGTCTGCTCGATCGCCAGGATAAGCTCCTGGCCCTGGTCCAGGAGCTCCATCCGGTTCGGCATGTCGGTAACCATGCGGAAGCGGCCGCCGCCCAGGTCGCTGACGCGGGTCACCATGTCACCCATCAAGAGGATGTGCTCGCCGAAGCGGCCGGTCAGCTGGCCCATGCCCTCGGCCGTGGCCCCGGTGTAGTAGACCGTCACCCCGGGCATGGTGATGACCACCTCATCCCCGTCCTCGATGGCCGTGACCGGGCTGGTCACCGCCATCGTCATGCCGATCTGCGGGCTTTCCAGGAACGGCTCGATGAGGTTGAGGTAGCGATCGAGCAATTCCTCGGCCTTCGACCCGGGGGCCGGCCGTTCGATCGGGAAGCTCTCCGCCAGCGATGGGTCGGTCGGCAGCATGACCGCGACCGCGGCGAGTGCCGCGAACGAGGCGGTACGGATAGACCTGGCAAGGGTGATCGTCACGTCGTAGCCCTCCCTGGGACACATGCCGCATCCGGCATAACGGAAATAGGCGACCTCAACCGGTCCGGTGGCGGGAAACGACATCGCGCACCACCGGCTTTTGCGGCGGCTTCGGGCCGCTCCCCAAAACTGTCCTGACGACCGCCGTGCCGCCGACCCTGCGGAGCATCGGCCCTGGTCTTGATCCGTGGCACTCGTGTATAGCGCGCGCACGCATCGCGCATCAACGCGACCCGGCCGGCACCGGCCGCGCGCCGTCTTTCCCGCCAGGCTTGCCCGTCATGACCCTCCCGGAACTGCCCACCGCCAACACCGAACCGCTTCGCCGCCGCTTCACCGATAGCGCGGGCGAGGCGTTCTCCTACCTCGTCTGGGACCGCTCCAACGATCCCGGCGGCCGGCCGCCTTTTCACTGGGCGCATGCCAACGGCTTCAATGCGATGACCTATCAGCGTCTTCTGGCTCCCCTGGGAGACGAGATGAGCGTGTTCGCCATGGACGCGCGCGGTTTCGGCATGAGCGAGGCGAAGGCCGAGCCCGGAGCGATGAGAGGGTGGGACAACTTCGTTACGGATCTATTGAGCTTCGTCGATCAGTTGGGTGAACCGATCGTCCTCGGCGGGCATTCGATGGGCGGGGTCGTCAGCCTGATGGCCGCCGCCGCCCGTCCGGAACTGGTCAAGGGGCTGGTCCTGGCCGACCCGGTCCTGATGGCGCCGCCCAAGGCCCTGCTCTGGGGTATCAAGCGCCTGCTCGGCAGCACCCGCAACACGCCGCTCGCCGCCGGCGCGGCCCGCCGGCGGTCGGTGTTCGAGAGCCGGGAGGCGATGGTCGAGAACTACACCGGGCGGGGCGCGTTCAAGACCTGGCCCGACGGCTGGATCGCCGACTACGTCGCGGGGGGCACGGTCGACCTGCCGGACGGCACGGTCTCGTTGAGCTGCACGCCGGCCTGGGAATCCCACGCCTTCGCCATGGGCCCGCCGACCTTCTGGCCGCCGGTCGAGCGGATCACCTGTCCGATCGTCATTCTCTATGCGGAGACCGGGTCGACCTTCGGCGACACCTCGGCGGAGACGCTCAGTCGGCGCAAGCCGGACGCGACGATCATCAAGGTCCCCGGCAGCAGCCACTTCCTGCCGATGGAATTCGCCGACCTCGTTCGCGACCAGGTGCGAAGCCTCTATGCCGGGCTCTGAACCCTACTTGGTGGTCGCGACGTAGACCCCGTCCCAGCCCTCGCCCGGCGGGTCCGCGCGGAACTCGGCGATGCGCTCCACATAGATGTCCGCAAGCACGTCGAGCTTGCCGGCACCGACGCCGCGGACCTCCGCGACCAAGGCTTCGGCGGACTCCCAGTCCTGCCCGCGATAGGCGGCGAGCAGGCGGTCCACCGTCTCCGCCATGGTCCGGTGCCGCGGCGAGACGGCCGCGGCCTCATCACCCATCAGGGCATAGATCGTGACTGGTTCGAGCTTGCCCTTCACCCGGATCAGGTCGAGCTCGATCGCGGCGAAGTCCGGCACCATCGCCTGCGTCGCCTCGCCGATGATGATGTCCACGCCATAGCCCTTGGTCTGCCCTTCGAGGCGAGAGGCGAGGTTCACCGCATCCCCCAGGACGGAGTAGGCGAAGCGCTGTTCGGAGCCCATGTTGCCGACGCAGCCATCACCGGAATTGAGCCCGATGCCGGCCTTCAGCGGAATGAACTTGCGGCCGGCCTCCACCGCCTCCTTCTCCAGGCGTTCGTTGAGCGGCGCCAGAGAGGCGGTCATCTCGAGCGCGGCGCGGCAGGCATTCGCCGCGTGCTCCGGGTCGTCGAGGGGCGCATTCCAGAACGCCATCAGGGCGTCGCCCATGTACTTGTCGATGGTGCCGCGCCGTTCCATGACGATCTGGGTCATCGGCGTCAGGAAGGCGTTGATCAGGCGCGTCAGCCCCTCCGGATCGAACTGTTCGGAGATCGAGGTGAAGCCCCGGATGTCCGAGAACAGGATGGTCATCGGCCGGAGTTCGCCGCCGAGCTTGAGCCGGGAGGGATCGGCCGCAAGCTCCTCGACCAGGACCGGTGACAGGTAAAGGCCAAAGGCATCGCGGACCTGGGCGCGCTCGGCCTCCGTCTTCATGAAGGCGAGGAGGGATGCGGTCAGGTAGATCAGGATGAGGGCGGCCGACGGATAGACGGGATCGAGCAGGTGGCCGGGATCGGCGACCGCCTGGGAACCGGCCAGGAGCTCGGCGGCGGCCCGGCTGGTCGCATCGGTGAAGGCGTAGATCGACCCGGAAATCGCGGCCCCGACGCAGCCGACCAGCAGGGCGGCGGTCCAGATGGCGTTGACGCGCGGGGCCAGCATGATCAGGAGAAGGCCGACCACGCCCAGGAAGATCAGCTCTGTCAGCGGTGCCCAGATCGGCCGTTCGATCAGCATGCCCTGCATCACCTGCTCCAGGATCTCGGCATGCACCTCGACCCCCGGCACGACGCTGTCGAGCGGCGTGGTCCGCAAGTCGAGGAGGCCGGCCGCACTGGTGCCGATCAGCACGATGTGGTCGTCGAGGGCGGCCCGTATCGGCGCCATCGGGTCACTGCCGGCGTCGACCTGCCACACCGGCATGTGTGGGCAGGCTTCCCGCTTTTCCGCGACATGGCGTGCGATCGCCTCCGTATCGCTGTCGTCGAGCACGATCCACGCCGGCACGTAGCGGCACCCGTCCTTGCCGGTATAGTAGACGCGGATCTGTGCCTGGCGGTCGGTCGGGATCCTGAAACGACCGACGCGAACGGTCTGGACCCCCTGCCCGTCCGGAGCCCCGAGCACCTGGATCGTCGACTCGTCCTGGGCAACGCGCAGGGCTTCGATGGTGAGGGCCGGGTAGACCTCGTGATCCTCGCGGCCGTCGCCGTCCCGGTCGGGGACGATCAGGGACGCGATCAGCGGCACCCGGCGGACCGCCCGTTCGCCGCCCGGATCCATGTTGAAGTTGCCGTTGCCGGCGGCCGCTTCCTCCAGCGCCGGGAGCGAAGCGGTGACGCCGCGGAACTGGTAGACCTGACGCGGCAGCGGCGTGGCACCCCGCGCGAGACGAGCGGCGAAGCTCGCCTTGGTCGCGGGCACGTGCTCGACCGCCCGGGTCGAGAAGGAGAAGCCGGTGACCACGCCGCCGACCTCCGCGATGGTGGCGGCGAGGACGTCGTCATTGTCCGGCAGTTCGGCGAGGCGCCGGGCGAGGTCGGATCGCCCCGCGGTCTCCTCGATCGCGGCCGCCAGCGCGCGCGGCGACGTCCGGTCCGGTTCGGCGAAGACCACGTCGAAGGCGACCACGGCGGTTCCCAGCGCGCGCAGGCGCCGGGTCAGCTGCGCGACCTCGGTCCGCGGCCAGGGCCATTGCTCGGTCCGGCGCAGGGTCTCCTCGTCGATGTCGATGATGCGCACGGGCATCAACGGCGCGATGTCCCGCGGGAAGCGGCGATTGTACTCGTCGAAAACCGCCTCGCGCGATTCGATCACCCATTCGGGTGGGTCGACGCGCAGCCAGATCGCCGCCGCGAGGATCATCAGCGGGATCGCGAAGGGGCCCCAGACAAAGAAGCGTAAGCCCGACATGCCTCACCTCGACTGATCCCGCGCTTTGCGATGTGGTATCATCGCGCGCCGTCAGGGTCGATCAGGGGGATGACACCATGCGCATCGTCGACAGCCGCCTCAGCCTCGCCACAGCCATCCTGGCACTCGCACTCGGCCTCGCCGTGCCGACCGGGGCCGTCGCCCAGAGCGCCCAGCTTCTCGACCCGGCGAACCCGCCGAGCGAGGAAGAACTCGGCAAAGCCATGTTCGGCGAGCCGGGAGCCCCGCGCACGCGCCAGATCACGGCACCGGTCGCCCTGCCCGTCCAGTTCGCCTACGATTCGGCCGCCGTACCGGAGACGGCGCGGAACGTCCTCAACCGGATCGCCGCGGTGATGATCGCACGCCCGAACGAGGGGCTGGTGATCGAAGGCCACACCGATGCCGCCGGCAGTGCCGTCTACAACATGAGCCTGTCGCAGCGCCGGGCGGAGTCGGTGAAGACTTATCTGGTCGCCCGTGGCGTCTCCGCCGAGCGCATCTCGACGGAAGCACGGGGGGAAACCCAGCTCTACGATGCATCCAACCCGACCGCCGGGGTCAATCGCCGGGTCCAGTTCCGCCGCCGCTGATCGTCAGCGTTCGGTCAGCGCCCGGCTGCGCACGCGCAGGATCGGCTTCAGCATGTAGTCGAGGATGGTGCGGTTGCCGGTGATCACGTCGACCTCGGCGATCATGCCCGGGATGATCGGCAACGGCTGGCCGTCGTTGTCGACGAGCGAGCCGCGGGTGCGGACATCGACCTCGAAAAAGCTGTTGCCGTTCTCGTCGACCACGGTGTCGGCGCTGATCCGCTCGAGCGCCCCGTCGAGGCTGCCGAAGATCAGGTGGTCATAGGCGGTGATTTTGACCCGGACGTCCTGGCCGGGGTGCAGGAAGGCGACATCCTGGGGCTGGATGCGCGCCCGCACCACGAGGTCGTCCTCGATCGGCACGATCTCGACCAGGCGCATGGCGGCCTGCACGACACCGCCCGGGGTCTTGACCGCGATCCGCTGCACGATGCCGTTGACCGGGCTTCTCAGCTCGGTGCGCCGCACCCGGTCGGCAAGCGGGTTCAGGCCCTCCTCCAAAGCGGCCACCCGGACATCGATCTCGTTCAGCTCGCCTTGCGCCTCGGTCGCGAACTGGCTCCGCAGCTCCTCGATGCGCTGTTCCTGTTCCGCCCGTTCGGCAGCCAGCCGTTCCAGGATGGAGGCGGCGGATGACCGCTCGCCCACCGCCTCGTTCAGGCGCTGGCGGATGCGGTTCACATCGATCGCCCGGCCGGCGTTCCGGGCAACGAGGCGCTCCTCGATCTCCAGCTCCTCCCGAAACAGGGGGATGTTGCTGTCGAGGGCGCGCAGCCGCGCGCGGGTTTCCTCCTCACGCGCCCGGGTCTGGCGGATCTGGTCCTCGACGATGGTGATGGCACGGGCAAGGTCCGCCCGGCGGCTGTCGAACAGGGCCCGCTCGTTGGCCACGAACTCCGGATAGTCGCGGGCAACATCCGCCGGGAAGCGGAGTTCACCGCCCGAGATCTCTGCGACGAGGCGCGCCCGTTGGGCTTCCAGCGCCTTGATCTGGGCGGTTGTCGAGCGCGCCTCGGCCGCCTGGGCGACATCATCGAGCCGCAGGAGGAGCTGGCCTTGCGCGACCTTGTCGCCCTCGTCGACCAGGAGCTCGGTCAGGATGCCGCCTTCCAGGCTCTGCACCACCTGCACCTCGCTCGCCGGGATGATGCGCCCCGCCCCGCGCGTCACCTCCGCCACCTCGGCAAACGCGGCCCACACCACCGCCCAGACCAGAAAGGCGCTGACCACCAGCAGCATCAGGGTCGCCGTCAGGGACGGCCGGAGGCTGTTGGCCGCCTCGATCTCCGGCATGTAGTCGGTGTCACGCACCCTCATCACGCACCTGCCCGCCTGAACGCGCCTTGACCCGGCCCTGGCGCAGGGCTTCCAGGACCTGGTCGCGCGGCCCGTCGGCGACGACCCGCCCCTGGTCGAGCACGATCAGCCGATCGACCAGGCTGAGAAGCGAAGAACGGTGGGTCACCAGGACGAAGGTCCCACCGCCCAGCCGCCGTTTCAGCCGCTCGCGAAAGCGCGCCTCCGCCTCGACGTCGAGGGCGTTGGTCGGCTCGTCCAGGACCAGGATCGGCGGATCGCCGACCAGCGCCCGCGCGAGTGCCACCGCCTGGCGCTGGCCGCCGGACAGGCCCTCGCCGCGTTCGCCGATGGTCATGTCGTAGCCGGCCGGGTGGCGCCGCGCGAATTCGTCGACGCCGGCGTCGACCGCGGCTTTCAGGATGTCGGCATCGCTCGCCCACGGGGCGCCGAGGGCGATGTTGTCGCGCAGCGAGCCGCGCATCAGGAACACGTCCTGCGGCACCATTCCGACATTGCGGCGCAAGTCGACCGGGTCGATCTGCCGAAGATCGGTGCCGTTGGCCATCACGATGCCGCTGTCAGGCTGGTAGAGGCCGGCGATCATCTTGACCAACGTGGTCTTGCCGGACCCGACCCGGCCGATGACACCGACGCGCTCCCCGGCCGCGATCGAGAGGCTCACCTCTTCCAGGCTGGCGCGCTTCTCGCGCGGGTAGCTGAAGGCGACGTGGTCGAAGCCGATGGCGCCGGTCAGGCGCGGCCGGCTGATGAACTGGCGATCGGCCGGGCGCTCGACCTCCTGCGTCATCACCCGGTCGAGCGCGGCGAGGGCGGTCATCGCCTGATGGTAGCGCGTGATCAGCTGGGCGACCTGGGCGATCGGCGCAATCGCCCGCGTGCCGAGGGCGACGCACGCGATCATGCCGCCCGGCGACATCGCCCCCTCGGCCACCAGATACATGCCGGCGACGACGACCACGACCGTCGACATCTGCTGGGCGAACATGGCGAAACCGGTGGACACCTGGGCAAGCAGCCGGGTGCGCAGGCCGAATTGCGCGGATCGGCCGGTCAGCCCGGCGAACCGCGCCCGCATCTGGCTTTCCGCCCCGGTGACCTTGATCGTCTCCAGACCCGCCAGCGCCTCGACCACCAGGCCCTGGCCGGCTTCCGCGGTCTTCAGCGTGCCAAGGGCGAGCCGGCGCAGCGGGAACTGGGTGGCGAGGCCGACGACGATCACGGCCCCGACCAGGATGACCAGCAGCCAGGCGATCGGCGGGGCGATCAGCCAGACGACGAACAGGAACAGGAAGATGAAGGGCAGGTCGACAAGGGCCGCCACCGTGGCCGAGGTGAAGGCGTCGCGCAGCGCCTCGAACTCGCGCAGGAGGCCGGCGGCGGCCCCGACCGAGGCCGGACGGTCGGCAAGCCGGCTGTCGAGCATGCGGTCGAACAACTGGCTCTGCAGCACGACATCCGCGCGGCGCCCGGCGACGTCGATGAAATACGCGCGGAGCGAGCGCAGGAGGTAGTCGAAGGCGAAGACGGAGGCGGCCCCGACCGCCAGCACCCAGCCGGTTTCGACCGCCCGATTGGGCAAGACGCGGTCATAGATGTTCATGATGAACAGCGGTGTCGCGAGCGCGAACAGGTTGATCAGGACGGACGCCAGCAGAACCTGGCTGTAGGCCGGCAGGCTGCGCGCCAGTGTCCGCCAGAACCAGGCCCGGCCGGGGCTTGCCGTCGCCGCCGTCGGCTCTGGTTCGGGTTCGTGCACCGGCTTCACCAGGATCACCGGGCCGGCATGGCTTGCGGCCAGGTCGTCGAGGTCGACCGAGGACAGCGGGGCCAGGAGCGGCGATAGCCGGGAGCCCTCGCCCGCGAGTTCCGGCAGCATCACGACGGCCCGGCGCTTGCGCGCGCGGCCGCGCGGCGGACCGATACTGACGACGACGCAGGCGCTGCCATCGCGCAGCAGCGCCACGACCGGCAATACCAGCGGCGTCAGCCGGGCGAGGTCGCGTTCCGCTATGCCCGCGGCGAGCCCCAGGCCGGCGGCCGCCTTGACGAACTGCCGGGGTCTGAGGCCGCTGCCGTCATACGGCAGCCCGGCGACCAGGGCAGCGCGCGAGCGCGGCTTGCCATGGTGTTGGGCCAGGAAGGCGAGGCAGTCGAGCAGCGGGTCGGCGGGCGGAAGGTCGGCGACGGTGCCGGCCAGGACCGCATCGCGTTCGACCGGATCCGGCGCGGACGGGTCGGTCCCGGGCAGGCCCGCCGGCATGACATCGTGGATCGGCAGCGCCTCGGCCGGGTCACCGACCGGGCCGCCGCCGGCCGCCTCAATCCGGTCGTCGGGGATCATCGGCGGCAGTCCCGGCAATGCCGAGCGTGTCGCGCAGCAGGCCGAGCGTCGTCAGCAGCCGGTAGATCGCTGCCAGTTCCCGGAACTCCCCGCGCAAGAGACCGATCCGCGCCTCGAAAAGCTCGTTCTGGACGTCCAGGAGATCGAGCAGGCTGCGCCGGCCGGCCTCGAACTGCAGGGCGAAGCTCTCTGACACCTCCTGTGCCGCGGACTCCCGGTCGCTCAGGCGACGCAGCTGGCGGCGGGAGGTCTCCAGCTCGTTGAGGTCGACCTTGATCTGGCGGGTGATCGTCCGCTCCTGGGCGCGCAGCTGCTCGGATGCAGCACTCTCCAGCTCCAGCGCCCGACGCACCCGGGCGAATTCCGCCCCGCCGGTGGACAGCTGCCAGGTCGCCCGCAGCAGCGCCTGAAGCTCGGTCGTGTTGCCGCCGACCTCCGCCTCCTCTTCTTCGCGGGTCGCGGAGAGCTCGACGGAGACCCGCGGCACCAGCGGTCCGCGCGCGGCCCTGGCCTCCCGTTCCAGCGCCTGGACAAGATCGGCCGACTGCTGGACCACGGGGCTTCCCGCCAGGCCGATCGCGACCAGGTCCTCGATCTCCTCCGGCAGGTCGAGGGCCGGGGGGATCGGGATCGCAAGGTCGGCCGGAACCTGATAGCCCACCGCCTCCTCGAAATCGGCCTCGGCGACGATCAGCAGGCCCTGGATATCGACCAGCGTGGTCTGCGCCCGCGCCAGACGGCTCTCCGCCTGGGCGACGTCCGCCTGGTTGCCGGCCCCGGTCTCCGCGCGCAGTTCGACCTCCTCAAGGATGTCCTCGTGGAAGCCGATGTTCTCTTCGGAGATGCCGATCTCCAGCCGGATCCGGAGGCTGTCGAGATAGGCGATGGCGGCACGCAGGGCGATCACGTCCTGGGAATTGGCGAGGCCCGCCGTCGCCTGCTCGATCCTTGCGCGGGCCGCCCCGGCGAGATTGATGGTCTGGTCGCCGTCGTAGATCAGCTGGTCGACGATGAAAGATCCGTCGGCGGTGAAGGCGGTGACATCGGCCGGACCGCCGGCGCTGCGGCCAGTGCGCGCGCGGGTCGTCGAATTGTTGGTCCGTCCGACACCGGCGCCGGCATCGATCGAAAGCGTCGGGAAGAAACCGGACCGGGCCTCGCGCAGGGCCTGCTCGGCCGCGCGCAACTCCGCCTCGGAACCGGCGACAGTCGGGTGTGTCGTGATCGCATCGCCGATCACGGCTTCGATGGTGATCGCATCCGGATCGGCCGTGATCGTCGACCCGTCGTCGGCGGTCTGGGCGGGCACGGAACCCGGGACACCGAAAAGGGTGACCGCGGCGGCAAGAGCCGCCAGGAGCGTCAACAGATGGCGGCAACGCCGGAGCCCACTCCCCGCGCGCGCCGCTCGCTCTGCCGCCATGCCGCCGATGGGGTGCCCGGGTGACAACGCCGTTTGTTCCGATCCAAAAACGAGGGTCCGCAGCCACTATGCTATGCATAGTTTTCTAGGGAACGGACCGGCTTTCTGTCAAAATCGCGGCGTCCTTCATTTGGCAGCTGAGCCGCAGTCGACGCGAAAATACCACACATGATCCCACGCTATACCCGCCCCCAGATGGCGGCGATCTGGGAACCGGAGACCCGTTTCCAGATCTGGTTCGAGATCGAGTGCCACGCGTGCGACGCGCAGGCCGAGCTTGGCGTGATCCCCGCCGAAGCCGCCCGCGCGGTGCGGGAGCGCGGCCGGTTCGAGGTCGCGCGGATCGACGAGATCGAGCGGGAGGTCCGCCACGACGTCATCGCGTTCCTCACCAACCTTGCCGAACATGTCGGCGACGAAGCGCGCTTCGTGCACCAGGGCATGACCTCGTCCGACGTTCTCGACACCGCCTTCGCAGTTCAGCTGACCCGGGCCGCGGACCTCTTGCTGGCCGGCGTGGATCGGGTCCTGGACGCCCTCGCCGCCCGCGCGCGCGAACACGCGGCGACCCTGACCATCGG
>CAYNIS010000039.1:0-2872 GCA_964397055.1 uncultured Rhodospirillaceae bacterium
GTTCTGATGGCCGCAATCCTTCTGGTGTCCGCATATCCGGCCCGGGCCGTCGCCGGACTGTGCGTTGCGGCATCCATTTGCCTGGTGCGCGCGGGCATCGCGCTCGGACCCGGCTGGCGCGGCGACCTGGGAACCGCGCTATGGGTCGGTGCCGCCGCCGTGCTCTTCGCCCTGCTCGTGCAGGCGATCGTCAATCGGGACGCTCCGCTGGCACCAAGGCCGTCCGAACCGCTGGCCCTCACCCCCCTGGCGATCGGCTACGCCCTGGTGAGCGGCCTCGTCTCCGCCACAGCCGGCCATGCCGAGGGCTCGGCGACGACCATCCCGATCACCGCATGGCTCGCGGCTCACATCGTGGCGGCGCTGACTCCCTATGCGCTGGTCACCCTTGCCGCTCTCTATGGCCTTGCCGCGCTCATCCAGGATGCGGCGTTGCGCGGCCGGTCGCTCAGCCCCCTGGCCAGCCGGCTGCCCTCGCTCGCGGCCTGTGATCGCTGGCAGAGGCGACTGACGGAGGTTGCCTTCCTGATGATGGGGCTTGCCCTCGGGACCGGCATGGCACTCGGATTCGTCGAGCTTGGCCGGCTCCTCGCCTTCGACCACAAGACGGTGCTGTCGATCACCGCCATCATGGTTCTCGCCGCGATGGTCTGCGCGCAAAGGGCCGGTGGCATCGGCCTGCGTTTCGCCGCGCGTCTGGTGCTCGCGGCCCACCTCCTGCTGACCCTCGCCTATCCGGGCGTAAAGTTCGTGGCGGAGGTGTTGATCGCCGATCTGCCTACGTCTTAGGCAGCATCTGCGACAGGTTGGCTCTGCGGGCTCACGAAAAAACCGCGGATTTGCGCGATCTTGTCGCGACGCGGCGCGGCATATCCTGGTAACGTGGAAGACGAATTGGGCAATTGGCGCCTGAACGGTGGTTCTCATCGTTGAAATCGCCGCATTCCCCGGCAGCATGCCCGCTATTGAGGCAGGCACGCGAGAGGTTAGAGGCTTTGCTGCCATGGCGCAGTCTGTCGCTCGATCCCCCAGAAAACGCACCCGCCGCGACTTCGATCCGCTTCAGATCCTGCAGTCGCTGTCGGAGCCTGTCCTCGTCGTCGATGCGAACGGCCGGATCAGTTTCGTCAATCTCTCGGCGGAGGAGTTCTTTCAGACCAGCGCTTCCGGGGTCGTCGGCCAGACGCTTGAGGAGCTTCTCGGCGTAGGCAATCCGATCGAGCTGCTTGCCCGGCGCGTGGCCGAGACCGCGACCGCACTGACGGAATACGGGCTTGCCATCGACCACTACCGGATCGGGCCGGCGACCGTGTCGGCGACCATATCCCCGCTGATGGAACGGGAGCGCGGTGCCGTGGTGATCGCGCTGCGCAACCGCACCATGGCGGACAAGCTGGACCGCCAGCTCTCCCACCGGCACGCCGCACGATCGGTGAGTGCGATGGCGCAGATGCTGGCGCATGAGGTGCGCAATCCCCTGTCGTCGATCCGGGGGGCGGCCCAGCTCCTGGAACAGGTCGCAGCGGAAGGTGATCGCGACCTCGCGCGGCTGATCCGGGACGAGGCCGACCGCATCCGCGCCCTGGTCGATCGCATGGACTTCTTCGCCGAAGGCCAGCCGCTCGAACGCGGGCCGGTCAACATCCACAGCGTCCTGGAACATGTCCGCAAGGCGGCGAAGGCGGGTTTCGCCCGGCATATCCCCATCGTCGAACGCTACGACCCGTCGTTGCCGGAGGTCCTCGGCAACCGGGACCAGCTCGTCCAGGTGTTCCTCAACCTGGTCAAGAACGCGGCGGAAGCCGTGCCGGAGGCGGGGGGCGAGATCACTCTCATCACGCGCTACCAGCATGGGGTGCAGATGCGCCTCGCCGGCACCGACCAGGCGCTCCAACTGCCGCTCCAGGTCGTGGTTCAGGATAACGGTCCCGGGGTTCCGGCCGATCTCCAGATGCAACTGTTCGACCCGTTCGTCACCACCAAGCACAACGGCACTGGCCTCGGACTTGCATTGGTCGCGAAGGTAATTGGCGACCACGGCGGCGTGGTCGAATTCGACAGCCGACCGCGCCGCACCGAGTTCCGCGTGTCGCTGCCCGTGTATGAGGATGGGGAGACGCCTTAATGACCGGGGCGACAATCCTGGTTGCCGATGATGATCGCGCTATCCGGACAGTCCTGACGCAGGCGCTCTCCCGCCACGGTTTCGATGTACGTGCGACCGGCAATGCCACCACCCTCTGGCGGTGGGTGTCGGACGGGCAGGGTGACCTCGTGATCACGGACGTGGTCATGCCGGACGACAACGGCCTCGACCTCGTCCCGCGCATCCAGCGGATCCGGCCTGACCTGCGCGTCATCGTGATGAGCGCCCAGAACACGTTGATGACCGCGGTCCGGGCAACCGAGCGCGGGGCTTTCGAGTATCTGCCGAAGCCCTTCGACCTCGACGAGCTGACGGAGGTGGTGCGCCGCGCCCTCAACGCCGCCCGCATCGTCCAGCGGCACCAGGACGAGGACGAGGACGACGATCCGCATGACGCGGACGAGGAAGGCATGCCGCTGATCGGCCGGTCGGCGGCGATGCAGGACATCTACCGGGTCATGGCCCGGCTGATGAACACCGACCTCACGGTCATGATCACCGGCGAGTCGGGCACCGGCAAGGAGCTGGTCGCCCGCGCCCTTCACGGCCTGGGCAGGCGGCGGAACGGACCCTTCATCGCCATCAACATGGCGGCGATCCCGCGCGAGCTGATCGAGAGCGAACTGTTCGGCCATGAGAAGGGGGCGTTCACCGGGGCCACCCAGAGATCGTCCGGCCGGTTCGAGCAGGCCCAGGGCGGGACCCTGTTCCTGGACGAGATCGGTG
>CAYNIS010000039.1:2882-6887 GCA_964397055.1 uncultured Rhodospirillaceae bacterium
GCCGATGGAGGCCCAGACCCGCCTGCTGCGCGTCCTGCAGGAGGGCGAATACACCACCGTCGGCGGACGTGTTCCGATCCGGGCGGATGTCCGCATCGTCGCCGCCACCCACCGCGACCTGCGCAACCAGATCACCCAGGGTCACTTCCGCGAGGACCTCTACTACCGCCTGAACGTGGTTCCGCTCAGGCTGCCCCCCTTGCGTGAACGGAGCGATGACATCCCGTCCCTCGTGCGCCACTTCATGGCCGGCGCGGCGAGCCAGGGGCTGCCGACCAAGACGCTGGAGAAGGCCGCCGTCGAACGGCTTCAACGGCATTCCTGGCCCGGCAACGTGCGCGAGCTCGAGAACCTGGTGCAGCGGCTCTGCGCGCTCTACACGCAGGAGGTCGTCGGCGCCGACGTCATCGACATCGAGCTCAGGGAGGCGGCCCCCGCCGGCATAGCCGATGATGACGCGGATTTCTCGGGCGAGGGCATGGGTGCTGCGGTCGAACGCCACCTGCGCGACTATTTCGACGCCCACAAGGATGGGCTGCCCGCCGCCGGCCTCTATGATCGCGTCCTCAGGGAGGTCGAACGGCCCCTTATCGCCCTTTCGTTGAGTGCGACCCGCGGCAACCAGATCCGCGCGGCCCAGCTCCTCGGCCTCAATCGCAACACACTCAGAAAGAAGATCCGGGAGCTCGATATCCAGGTCGTGCGGGGCCTCAAGTGACGCGCGCGCCGTCGTTGCCGTTCGTCGGCCGCCCGACCTGTGACCGGGTGACAACACTGGGGTGTTGCAATCAGCATTGAAGGCCGCGGCATGGTTCCGCACAATCCCGCGCCATGACCGCCGACACGGCCCTCGCCGATGCGCCCGGCTCGCCCCTGCCTCGACCGCCCGCGGCCCGCTGGCGGCGGTTGCTCGCCTGGGCGGCGTCCAGCAACGTCTCCGACACCGTGGCGATCCTGCTGCTGATCGCAGCACTTGCGAGCGGCGTGGCCACCTACGGTGCCCTGACCCGAACCCCGCCCTTCGGCAGCGACCCGGCGACCGTCCAGGCACTGCTGACCCTCGACATCGTGCTGCTGTTGCTGTTCGGTGCGGTCATCGCCCGCCGGATCGTGGCCTTGTGGATCATCCGTCGGCGCGGTCAGGCCGGCTCCCGCCTCCATGTGCGGCTGGTGGCGATCTTCAGCCTCCTGGCGGTTACGCCGGCGATCCTGATGGCGCTTTTCTCCTCGGGCTTCTTCTATTTCGGGGTGCAGTCCTGGTTCAGTGAACAGGTGCGCACGGCGGTCGAGGAGTCGCGGGAGGTCGCCCGGGCCTATCTTGTCGAACACCAGCAGACCATCCTGGCCGACACGCTTGCCATGGCGAACGACATCGATCGTGAGGCCGAGGCGGTGGTCGCACGACCCGAACGCCTGGCGCGGCTGGTGCAGACCCAGGCATTGCTGCGCAACCTCACCGAAGCGGTCGTCGTGGTCATCCGCGACGGTCACAGCCAGATCGTCGCCCGCGCGGGCCTGACCTTCCTGCCCTGGCAGCTGCAGGTCGACCCGCTCCAGCCCGACACCTTGGCCCAGGCGCGTGCCGGCGACGTCGTCCTGCTTGACGCGGAGGGCGAGGACAGGGTGCGCGCCCTGGTCGCCCTCCGGCGCATTCCGGACACCTATCTGGTCGTGGGCCGGCTGGTCGAGGCCCGGGTGCTGCGCCACGTCGAGACCGCGGAGGATGCGGCCCGCAGCTATGCCGAGCTGGAGGGCCGGCGCTCCGACTTCCAGGTGACCGTAACCCTGGTGTTCCTGGTGGTCGCCCTTCTGCTCCTCCTGGCCGCGGTGTGGATCGGGCTCCTGTTCGCGCGTCATCTGGTCGACCCGGTCAGCCAGCTGATCACGGCGGCCGAACGGGTGCGCGCCGGCGATCTGCAGGCCCGCGTCCCGGAACGGCTGGACGATGACGAACTCGGGGTCCTGTCGCGCGCCTTCAACCGGATGACCAGCCAGCTCGACAGCCAGCGCAGCGAGCTCATCCAGGCCAACCGCCAGCTCGATGCCCGCCGCCAGTTCATCGAGACGGTGCTGGCCCGCGTTTCCGCCGGGGTTTTCGGCGTCGACCGCGACGGCACCATCACGGTGGCCAACCATACCGCCCTCGACCTGCTTTCCGGCGACGACCCGGAGCGTCGAGCAGCACTTGTCGGCAGCCGCCTCGAGGAGGCCGTGCCCGAGATGGTGGACCTGGTGGCCGAGGTTCGGGGCCGCCACTCCCGGGTTGCCGAAGCCCAGATCGACCTGCGCCGCGACGGCGAGCCGCGCCGCACCTTGCGGGCGCGCGCCGGCATCCTGGCCGATGACGATCGCGCGGCCGGCACCGTCGTGACCTTCGACGACGTGACCGAGCTCCAGAGCGCCCAGCGGATGGCCGCCTGGGCCGACGTCGCCCGCCGCATCGCCCATGAGATCAAGAACCCGCTGACCCCGATCCAGCTGTCGGCGGAGCGTCTGAAGCGCCGCTACCTGAAGCAGATCGCCGACGACGCCGAGACCTTCTCGATCTGCACCGACACCATCGTCCGCTCGGTCGGCGACATCGGCCGGATGATCGACGAGTTCTCCGCCTTTGCCCGCATGCCGCGCCCGGTGTTCGAGACGCAGGCGCTCGGCCCGCTGGTCGATCAGGCGGTGTTCCTTCAGCGCCAGGCGCATCCAGAGATCACCTTCACGATCGAGCGCCCGCCGGAACCGGTCATGGCGCGGTGCGATGCCCGCCAGGTCGCTCAGGTGCTGACCAACCTCCTGCAGAACGCCGCCGATGCGATCGAGGGGCGCCCGCAGCCGGACGACGGTGCGTCATTGCCGGCCGGCACCGTCCAGGTGATCCTCGCGGAGGGGGCGGAGGCGGTCCGCATCACGGTCGAGGACAACGGCCGCGGGCTTCCGGAAGAGGACCGCGCCCGCCTGATCGAGCCCTATGTCACGACACGGGCCCGGGGCACCGGCCTCGGGCTTGCCATTGTCGCCAAGATCCTTGAGGACCATGGCGGCGCGCTTGAACTCGGCGACCGAGCCGGCGGCGGTGCGAGTGTCGCCATGTCCCTGCCCAGGGTCGTGGCGGCAGCGGTGCCGGCGGCGGAGCCCGACCGGTACCGATCGTCTCTCACCGCCACCGCCCTCTAGGACATCGGATCCTGCCATGGCCCACGACATACTGATCGTCGACGACGAGGCGGATATCCGGCTGATGCTGGCCGGCATCCTGGAAGATGAAGGCCATACCACGCGCGAGGCGGCGTCCGGCGAGGCAGCGCTGGAGGCGATCTTGCAGCGCCGCCCCGGCCTCGTGATCCTGGATGTCTGGCTGGAGGGCAGCCGGCTCGACGGGATCGAGGTATTGGAACGCATGCAGGCCGACCATCCCGATCTGCCAGTCGTCATGATCAGCGGCCACGGCACGATCGAGACCGCTGTCCTGGCGATCAAGAAGGGGGCCTACGACTTCATCGAGAAGCCGTTCAAGACCGACCGGCTGCTTCTGGTCCTGGAGCGCGCGATCGAGGCGTCGCGGCTCAAGCGCGAGAATGCCGAGATGCGCCTCAGGCTCGGCAGCGAGACCGACATTGTCGGGGCATCCTCCCTCATCACGCAAATTCGCCACCAGATCGACAAGGCCGCCCCGACCGGCAGCCGGATCATGGTGACCGGGGCCCCGGGAACCGGCAAGGAACTGGTCGCCCGCGCCGTGCACCAGCGCTCGCGCCGGTCGGCGGGACCGTTCGTCGTCCTGAACTGCGCGGCGATGGCCCCTGAACGGCTGGAGATCGAGCTGTTCGGGGCGGAGCGCGGCCAGGCCGGGCAGCCGCGCAAGGTCGGCCTCATGGAGCAGGCCCATGGCGGCTCGCTGCTCCTCGACGAGGTCGCGGACATGCCGCTGGAGACCCAGGGCAAGATCGTGCGCGTGTTGCAGGACCAGACCTTCGAACGGACCGGCGGGGCGACCCGGGTCGCCGTCGACGT
>CAYNIS010000039.1:6897-11942 GCA_964397055.1 uncultured Rhodospirillaceae bacterium
GCCGAGCGGGATGCGGACGCGCCGGACGTGCAGGCCGCTGGGGAGCGTGCGCTCCATCCCGGTGAACATGCGCGTGCTGGCGGCGACGAACCGAAAGCTGAACGAGCGCGTGGCCGAGGGGACGTTCCGCGAGGACCTGTTCTACCGGCTGAACGTGGTGCCGATCGAGGTGCCGGCCCTGGTCAAGCGGCGCGAGGACATTCCGCTGCTCGCCCGGCACTTCATGGATCGCTCCGCGGAGGCCGCCGGCATCCCGCCGCGGCCGTTCGGCGACGATGCGCTGGCCGCCCTCCAGGCCTATCACTGGCCGGGCAACGTCCGCCAGCTGCGCAACGTCGTCGACTGGCTTCTGATCATGGCCGGGGAGGCCGCCGATCGGCCGATGATCTGCGCGGACATGCTGCCGCCGGAGATCGGCCAGTCCGGACCCGTGGTCGCGCGCTGGGACGGTGGGGCGGAGCTCATGGGGATGCCCCTGCGCGAGGCCCGAGAGGTGTTCGAACGCGAGTACCTGGTGGCCCAGGTCCTGCGCTTCGGTGGCAACATCTCGCGCACCGCCGCGTTCGTCGGCATGGAACGTTCGGCCCTCCACCGAAAGCTGAAACTGCTCGGCATCAATCCGGCCGAACGCATGGAAAAGCATGCCAACGATAGCTGATCGGCTGCCGCGGCCCAGTTCCAGGCGGGGGGCCTGCCGATGCGGGTGATCGTCTGCGGCGCCGGTCAGGTCGGCTTCAACATCGCCCGCTACCTGGCGGCGGAGGGGAACGACGTCGCCGTCATCGATCAGCAGCCCGACCTGATCCAGAAGGTCGGCGCGCAACTCGACGTTCAGACGGTGGAGGGCTTCGCGTCTCATCCCGAGGTGCTGGAACGGGCCGGGGCGGCGGACGCCGACATGCTGATCGCGGTCACCTATGCGGACGAGGTCAACATGGTCGCCTGCCAGGTGGCCAGCTCCCTGTTCAACGTCCCCACAAAGATCGCGCGCATCCGCCATCAGAACTATCTGAAGCGGATGTGGGCGGACCTGTTTTCCCGCGATCACCTGCCGATCGACGCGATCATCTCGCCCGAAGTCGAGGTCGCCCGCGCGATCACCCGACGGCTGGAGGTGCCGGGAGCCTCCGACATGATCCCGCTGGTCGACGACAAGGTGCGCCTTGTCGCCGTCTACTGCCAGGACGGCTGCCCGGTGGTGAACACGCCGCTGCGCCATCTGACCGGGCTGTTCCCGGACCTCGCGATCGAACTGGTGGCGATCGTGCGCGGCGATCGGGCCTTCATCCCCCAGGCGGACGACCAGATGCTGGTCGGCGATGAGGTCTATTTCGTCTGCGACAAGAGCCACCAGGTGCGGGCCATGGCGGCTTTCGGCCATGACGAACCTGCCGCTCGCCGGGTCATCATCGTCGGCGGCGGCAATATCGGGCTGTTTCTCGCGCAAGAGATCGAGCGCGACTTTCCCGGCGTGTCGATCCGCCTGATCGAGAGCCGCCGGGACAGGGCCGAACGTATCGCCCAGGACCTCAACCACACCGTGGTGATCCATGGCGACGGCCTCGACGCCGATGCGCTCATGGAGGCGAACGCGCCGGCCTGCGAGCTGGTGATCACGGTCACCAATGACGACGAGGGCAACGTCCTGTCGTCGCTCCTTGCCAAGCGGGTCGGTGCCGGCCGCGCGATCGCGCTGATCAACAATGCGGCCTACACCGGGTTTGTGGCCGGTCTCGGGGTCGATGGCGTGGTCAATCCGCGGGCGATCACCGTCTCGACCATCCTTCAGCATGTCAGACGCGGCCGGATCCGCGCGGCGCACAGCCTGCGCGACGGCTTTGCCGAAGTGCTCGACGTGGAGGCGCTGGAGACATCCGGGCTGATCGACACCGAGATCAAGGACCTGGGCCTGCCGCAGGGGGTCATCGTCGGTGCCGTCGTGCGCGGTCAGGACGTCATCATGCCGCGGCCCAATACCAAGATCCGGGCGCATGACCGGGTCGTCGTGCTCGCCCGCCAGGATCAGGTGCGCAAGGTCGAAAAGCTGTTCGCGGTGCGCGTCACCTTCTTCTGAGCGTAGTCGGACCGGATCCGGCGGTCCATGCGCGGCGGCTGGTCGCGACTGGCGTGCAGCTTGCTTGCCGGAGGGATCTCCCGCTTGCCAAACTGCAAGGCGGACGCCAGCTTGCGCCTGTCGCGTCGTCGGCACCCGCGACGGGGTTTCGTGCTGCTCAGGAAAGGGTCACCGGATGGGTCGGATTGCCTATGTCAACGGCCGCTACGTGCCGCATGGCGAAGCGCAGGTGCATGTCGAGGACCGCGGCTACCAGTTCGCCGACGGCGTTTATGAGGTGGTGTCGGTCAAGGACAGCCAACTCGTCGACGCGGTCGGCCATCTCGACCGGCTGGAACGATCGCTGGGAGAGCTCAGCATTGCGATGCCGATGACCCGGACGGCGCTCGAGATGGTGATGAAGCGGATGGTCCGCCGCAACCGCCTGCGCGACGGCCTCGTCTACATGCAGGTGACCCGGGGCGTGTCGCCGCGCGACTTCAAGTTCCCGAAGCGGGTGCGCCCGGCGATCGTGATGACCGCGCGCGCCGCCAACTTCAACCCGCGCCCCGCGGTCGAGGACGGGGTCAAGGTGATCACCACCCCGGACATCCGCTGGAAGCGGCGGGACATCAAGTCCGTCGCCCTCTTGCCGCAGGTCCTGGCCAAGCAGAAGGCCGCGGAGAACGGCGCCTTCGAGGCCTGGATGGTGGAAGACGGCTTCGTTACCGAGGGCGGCTCGTCCAACGCATGGATCGTGACCCGCGACGGCAAGCTCGTGACCCGCAACGCGACCAGTTCGATCCTCAAGGGCATTACCCGGCACGCGATCCTGCACCTGTGCGAGGAAGAGGGGATCCCGGTCGAGGAACGTCCGTTCACGGTCGAGGAAGCCTATGAGGCACGCGAGGCGTTCGTTTCCTCCGCGACCACCTTCGCCATGCCGGTTACCCAGATCGACGATCATGTGATCGGCAACGGCAAGCCCGGCAGCCTGACCCGCCAGTTGAGGGACGCGTATTTCGAATACGCCGACGGCGCGCGCGGTGACCACATCCACTGGCAACCCTGAACGCCGCCGATGCCCTTCGTCGCCGACCCGCCGCCGCCGCGTGCGATCATCTTCGACTGGGACAACACCCTGGTCGACAACTGGTCGGCGATCACCGCCGCCCTCAACCGGGTACGGGCCGATTTCGGCATGTCCCAGTGGACGCGGGAGGACGCGATCAGCGAACTCCGCCTGTCGCAGCGCGACAACTTCCCGCGCCTGTTCGGCGCCGGCTGGGAACGGGCGCGCGACAGCTTCTACCGCTACTTCGAGACCGACCACGTCGACCATCTGGTCGTCCTGCCGGGCGCGGTCGAGCTTCTGGAGTGGCTGAAGGACACCGGCACCTATACGGCCATCGTCTCCAACAAGACCGGCCGCTACCTGCGGGCGGAGATCGCCCATCTCGGCTGGGAGGGGTACTTCGCCGCCTCGGTCGGGGCCCTCGACGCATCGGCGGACAAGCCGGACCCGGCGCCGGTCACCCTGGCGCTCGGCCCGAGCACCTATGCCTTCGGGCCTGACATCTGGTTTCTCGGCGACGCCGATGTCGACATCCAGTGCGCCAACGACGCCGGTCTCACCGGTGTGCTGGTCCATGAGGATGAGGACCACGCCAATACCCTTGCGGCGACATGGCATTTGTCCTGGGTGAAGAGCTGTCATGAAGCGAAGGCATTGATGATGCGCGCCCGGCAAGGCATCTAACTGGGGGTAGGTTTGCTGCAACGCGGTCGCGCGGTAACACCCGGGCCGCCGGCAGCGAACTTGAACGGAAGGAGAGGGTTGGTTTCCCGATCTGACTGACAGCGGCCACCGGATTTACTGCCGCTGGAGATGTTACCGGGGTGACAGGAAGATGTTGCCCCCAACAAGCGACGAGACGAAAAGGGCGACGACAATGTCGGAGCGAAGCCAGAACGTACAGGACGTCTTCCTCAACCACATCCGCAAGAACAAGACGCCGGTCACCGTGTTCCTGGTGAACGGAGTCAAGCTGCAGGGGATCGTCACCTGGTTCGACAATTTTTCCGTCCTTCTGCGACGGGATGCCCATTCCCAGCTCGTCTACAAGCACGCGATCTCGACCGTGATGCCGGCCCATCCGATCCAGCTGTTCGATCCGCCCAAGGAGGCGGAGACCGCGTGAGCCCGGCTCGCGCATTTTCCAGCCGGACGGGATCGGCGCGGCGGTTCAGTCTGGCTGAGAAATGCGCTAGCGGGACCGTCGCTTGACCGACGGGCTTTCTTCGGCCGGTACTGGTCAACGTGCCGTCGTCATCCATCCGGACCTGCCATTGGCACCGGGGGCCGTCGCTGCCGCCGCCGGTGCCGCGCGTCATCCGGAAGCGCGCCTTGAAGAGGCGATCGGCCTTGCCGCCGCGATCGACCTCGAAACGGTCCATGGAGAGGTCGTGCGGGTCGCCAGGCCGGCCCCGGCAACGCTCGTCACCGGCGGCGTCATCGATCGCCTGAAGGGCCTGATCGCCCACCATGAGCCGTCCGTGGTCGTGGTCGACGCCGCCTTGACCCCGGTCCAGCAGCGCAATCTGGAACGGGCCTGGGAAGCCAAGGTCATCGACCGCACCGGCCTGATCCTGGAAATCTTCGGCGAGCGCGCGCGCACCGCGGAGGGCAAGCTTCAGGTCGAGTTGGCGGCGTTGAGCTTCCAGCGCTCGCGCCTGGTCCGGTCGTGGACCCACCTGGAACGGCAGCGCGGCGGCTTCGGCTTCCTCGGCGGGCCGGGCGAATCCCAGTTGGAAATCGACCGCCGCCTGATCGGTGAGCGCATCGCGCGGATCCGCAAGGACCTGGAGAAGGTCAAGCGCACCCGCGGCCTGCACCGAAACGCACGGCGCCGTGTGCCGTATCCGGTGGTCGCACTGGTCGGCTACACCAACGCCGGCAAGTCGACCCTGTTCAATCGGCTGACGGCGGCGC
>CAYNIS010000039.1:11952-14287 GCA_964397055.1 uncultured Rhodospirillaceae bacterium
CCAGGCCGAGGACCTGTTGTTCGCGACCCTCGACCCGACCCTCAGATCCATCCGGCTGCCGTCGGGGCGTCCGGCGATCCTGGCCGACACGGTCGGCTTCATCTCCGATCTGCCGACCCAGTTGGTCGCGGCCTTCCGCGCCACCCTGGAAGAGGTGCTGGAGGCAGACCTGATCCTCCATGTCCGCGACATCGCCCACCCGGACAGCGAGGCGCAGCGCGCCGATGTCGTGTCCGTGCTGTCCGAACTGGGGGTCGAGGCGGACGCACCGGCGGACGATGCGGCCCCGGTGATCGAGGTTCTGAACAAGATCGACTGCCTGGATGAGGACGAGCGCGCGATCATCGACAGCCCGCGCGCGCGCCGTCAGGGGGTCCTGGCGATCTCCGCCCTGACCGGGGACGGTACCGATGCCCTGCTGGCGGCGGTCGACGAGGCCCTCGGCGCATCGCGGCTGGCCTTCCGGATCCGGCTCGACATCACCGACGGCAGGGCGCTCGCCTGGCTCTATCGGCATGGGGTGGTGACGGAGCGCCTGGACGAAGAGGCCGGCGTTGTCGTCGACGTCTCGCTCGACCCCGCCGAAGCCGCCCGCTTCACGCGGGAGTTCCCCTACCCGTTGGGCGAGCCGGAGGTCGAAGGTACGGATCTGGCAGCCGCCGGGGCCGGCTGACCCCGCGCTTTACCGGTTGCCAGCTAGACACGGTGCTCGTGCCAGACCGGGTCGAGGCGCGGGTCCATCGTCACCACCGTTTCCGTCCGGTAGACGGCGAAGCCGGCCTTCTGGTAGAGCCGCAAGGCCGCCGGGTGGTCGAGCGTGCAGGTATTGACGGTGACCGCCCGCGGATGGTGATCCCAGGCCCGGCCGATCGCCCAGTCGAGCAGCCACGGCCCGATGCCATGGCCGATCCATTCCGGCATCAGCCCGAAATAGGCGAGGTTGACGGTGTCGGGCGGGCCGAACTCGGGCCCATGACGTTCGAGCTCGACCATCGCGGCCGGGCTGCCGTCGGCATGAAGGACGGTGAGCTCGATCGCCGGATCCGCCAGCACCTCGGCCAGTTGCCGGTCGGTCATCTGCCGGCGTTCCCACCACAGCCAGGGTCCGCCGACGGTGTTGTAGAGGAAGCGGTAGAACGCGACGGACGGCCGCTTGACCGGCATCAGATGCAGATCGGCGCTTTCGGGGGGATCGACCGCCGGTCGGCCGGGACGGCGCTTCATCTCCAGATAGGTGATGGTGACGTGGATCAGCCCGCTAGACAGCGCCTGCTGCTCGAACAGCAGGCGTTCCTGGTCGGTCAGCGGTGCCTCTACCTCGTTCATGCCTGTGCCGCGACCTCGGCCGAAGCCTCGACCCGCCCGCCGTTCGCGCGCCCCCATTCCGACCAGGAGCCGTCGTAGACCGCCCCGATCGGCCGGCCCAGGCTGGCGACGGCAAGCGTGACGACGCAGGCGGTGACCCCGCTGCCGCAGGTGGTGACGATCGGGCGGTCGGGGTCGATGCCGGCCGCCTCCATGATCTTGGCCAGCGCGGCGATCGGCTTCATCCGGCCGCTGTCGGACGCAACCAGTTCCGTGAACGGCAGGTTGAGTGCGCCCGGCATGTGGCCGGAGCGGATACCCGGCCGTGGTTCCGGTTCAATGCCGGCGAAACGTGCGTATTATTCTTGCTATCCCTATCTGGAATCCTAAAACGCTTATAGTAAGAAAAATTGCTGCGATGTTTATCGCAGGTCCTGAAAATAAGAAGGTTATTGCAGGTCCTATTCCTGCCCCTCGTTTCCTAATTCCAGCAAATAATGGCAGAATTGTGCATGAACAAACCGCAAGTATTGCTCCTGAAACAGATGCAATTCCATAAGAGACATATTTCTTTGCATCTGCCCCCATAAACTTTAGCACTTTGTCTTTTTTGATGAATACGCCTATTGCTCCTGCTATAAAGAGTGCTGGAACAAGACAGGTAAGAACGTGCTCTTTCGCGTATTCGTTCAGAAGGTTTAACCCTGAAACTACAGAATTGTTGAACCATTCTGCTCCGTAAGGTACAAAGTAAAATATTGCAAAAACTCCCACTATCCATGCCATTATTTTCCAATCTTTTTTTTCCATCTTTAAAACACCATAATTCCTATATAGTATACTCCTGCCAGTATGAATACTCCTGCAACTATCTTTCTCATCCATTTCTCAAAAGTTCCTATCTTGTCCATTACCTTTCCAAGTTTTGATACGCTGTAAACAAGTATGAATGAGAATATTATGACTGGAAGTCCTGTTGCAAAAGCAAATACTGAGGGGATTATTAGTCCGTCTCCTGCCTTGAGTGCTA
>CAYNIS010000040.1:0-2597 GCA_964397055.1 uncultured Rhodospirillaceae bacterium
CCGGCCGCCCGGTCGAACGCCGTCTCCCGCACCTTCAGGGGATCGGACGGCGACAGGCGGTGGTCGACCACGAGGCGCGCCAGCAGCAGCCGCCGGGCATCGCCCGTGGCCGCGTTCATGATGTGACTGTCCCTGGCGAGCAACACGGCGGAGGTCGCGTTGTAGAGCGCCTTCGCCGCCATCCGCGCCTGATCCTCCGTCTCGGCGCCCGCCGCCACCGCCTCCGCGAAGTCGATCGCGCGGTCCGTCACCGCCGCCAGTTCGCCGCGGAACTGACCGGGGATGGCGGACGCGTCCTCGAGGGCTTCATGGAGGGACTCGCGCAACGCCTCATGCGCGCCGACCTTGCCGATCGCCCGCTGGGTCACGTCGAGGGCGTTGATGTTGGACGTGCCCTCCCAGAGGAGGCCGACCTGGGCATCGCGCACGAGCCGCGCATTCACCCAGTCCTCGATATAGCCGTTGCCGCCGCGCACCTCCATCGACCCGGTCGCGACCGGGATGTTGTCGCGGCAGGCGCGGTACTTGAAGATCGGGGTCAGGATGCGAAGTTCCTGCGCCGCGCGCGCGTCACCGGCATTGGCGCGTTCCATGACCGCCGGGGTGTGCAGGGTCATGGAAAGCGCCTGTTCGGTCGGCACCATGATCTTCATCAGCTGTCGGCGCATCAGCGGGAAGCGGCCCACCGGCCCGCCGAACTGGACCCGATGGCGGGCAACCGTCAGCGCCTCGTTCAGGCAGCGGCGCATCATCGCCGCGGCCCGCACCCCATGGGACAGGCGCGACAGGTTCACCTGCTCCATCATGTGCTTGAGGCCCTGGCCCTCCTCCCCCATCAGGTAGGCGACCGCCCCTTCGAAGCGGATCTCCCCCGATGCCATGGACCGGGTGCCCATCTTGTCCTTGAGACGGACGATCCGATAGGCGTTGCGCTCCCCGTCCTCCAGGTGACGCGGCACCAGGAACAGGCTGAGCCCCTTGGTCCCGGCGACCGACCCTTCCGTACGCGCCAGGATCACCGCGACATCGGCGTCGGCATGGCTGCAGAACCACTTGTCGCCGAAGACCCGCCAATGGTCGCCGTCACGCCGGGCAGCGACCTCGATCCGGCCGACATCGGAACCCGCCCCGGTCTCGGTCATGAACTGGGCGCCGGTCCACATCTCCTCCCGGGTCGCCGCGGTCATCTTCGGGAAGACCTTGGCCTTCAGCCAGTCCGGCGCATAGCGGCCGACCATGAAGGTCGCCGTGTCGCTGAGGGAGATCGGGCACATCAGGCCGAACTCGCCCTGCACGAAGAGGTAGGTGAAGGCGTATTTCGCAAGCGGACCCAGCTTCTCCGGCCAGCCGAAGACGCCGGGCGCGTTCGCCATGCGGTTGAAGCCGATGTCGTCGTAGGCGATCTTCTCCATCTCGCGATAGGCGGGGTGATACTCGATCCAGTCGCGGTCGCGGCCGAAGGCGTCGCGCGGATGCAGGACCGGCCCATGACGGTCGGCGACGCGGGAAAGCGCGTCGAGCCGGCCGCCGGCGATCTCCCCGACGCGGTCGAAATGCGGGGCCAGATGGGCGTGCAGGTCGGCCGGCATGTAGTGCGCCAGCAGCGCCCCGAACGCCGGGTCGATGCGGTAGAAGTTCTGGCCGTGGCAGTCCGGCGCCACATTGCCGATCGCCGCGGGCTCACGCGTTTCGCCGAGCGTGTCGCTCACCGACTGCTGCATAAGATGGTACTCCCTGGCGGCGGGCCCTAGGTCCGAACGCCGACCGGGCCCATTCGTGACGTGCCGCCAGGGTTGCCTATTCTTCGCCGCCCGTCGAGGGGGCGACGGCGGCTCAGTCCTCTTCCAGCTCGCCGCCCTTGATCAGGACATCGGTCGAGCCCGAGACGGTGATCTCACCGACACCGTCGACCTCGATCGTGCATTCGGAGGTCGAGGAGGAGCAGGCGCCACGGGTGGTGCGGCCGTTGATCGTGAAGCGCGTGGTCGACGAGCCGTTGTTGACGACGACGTCGTACTTGTCGCTATCCTGGTTGATGAGCTGGGTTGCCCCGGCCGGCGCGCCCGCGCCGAAAACGACGAGTGCTGCAACCGCGGCGATGGTGATGCGAGTCATGGTGATGTCCCCCCCGATTGTTGCCGGCAAGCGTGCCGGGTCGGGCGCGAGAATGGCGGAAAAGCCGTGCGCATGGGAGGGAAAAACTGGTGCCGCAGAAGGGACTCGAACCCCCGACCCACGCATTACGAATGCGTTGCTCTACCGGCTGAGCTACTGCGGCACAGCGCGGAAGTTAACCGACATCGCCATCCGGTTCAACGTCGTCCACCCCGGCCGCAGTGCCGATCGGAAGGTCGACGACGACGGTCGTCCCGCCCCCCGGCGTATCGGTGATCGCGATCCTGCCGCCATGGGCCTCCACCAGGGCCCGTGTCAGCGCGAGGCCGAGCCCGGTGCCTGGGATGCCGGCGGTCATGACCGGGGCGAGGCGCGTGAACGGTTCGAACGCGCGCGCCCGCTCCGCCGGCGCGACACCGATACCGGTGTCGATGACGCTGACGCGCAGCATGCCGGGGTCGCCGTGCGCGACGTCGACCGCG
>CAYNIS010000040.1:2607-14149 GCA_964397055.1 uncultured Rhodospirillaceae bacterium
ACCGACCCGCCTTCCGGGGTGAACTTGATCGCATTGGACAACAGGTTGACCAGGATCTGCCGAACGGCGCGGGGGTTGGCCCGGATCGGCCCGACGCCGGCGCCGAAACCGCTGCGAACCGCAACGCCACCGGCCCAGGCGGTCGCCGCGAGCATGCCGAGGACCTCGTCGACGAGGCCGGCGACGTCGACGTCCTCGTGGATCACCTCCAGGCGGCCGGCTTCGACCTTGGACAGGTCGAGCACGTCGTTGACGAGGTCGAGGAGATGCTGCCCGGCGTTGCGTATGTCGGCGGCATAGTCGACGTAGCGGGCGAGGGCGGAAACCGACTGGCCGTACATCGTCGACGCGATCACCTCGCTGAAGCCGATGATGGCGTTGAGCGGCGTGCGCAGTTCGTGGCTCATATGGGCCAGGAACTCGGACTTGGCGCGGTTGGCCTCCTCGGCGGCCCGGGTTGCCCGCGTCGCCGCCGCCAGAGCCTCGCTCAGCCTCCGGTTGGTCAGGGAGAGGGATTGCCGCGTCTTCCGGCTGGCGAGGTAGGCCCCGATGATCTCCGCCCCGGTGCGCAGCAGCATGAGGTCGTCCTCGTGCCAGCTGCGCTCGACTTCGACGTCGTCGAAACCGATGAAGCCGAACCATCGCCCCTCGACGAAGATCGGCAGCGCCAGGAGGGAGATGATCGCCTGCGGCTCCAGGAGCGCCCGCTCCGCGGCCGGGAAATCGGCGATCAGGCCACTCAGCGCCTTGCCCGCCGACAATGTTCGCTGCCAGCGGTCGAAGGCCCCGCGATAGCAGAGGCGCTGGAGGTCCGGGTTGGCAATCTGAGGCGTCACCCCGACCGCGCAAACCTCGGCGATCTGGCGCATTGCCGGCCCGAAATCGGCGTCTTCGAAGTTTTCGAAGATGTAGACCCGGCTGACCTTCGCGGCATTGAGGAGACCGGCGAGGGAGACGTCCAGCGCCCGCGGCTCGTCGCCATGGACCAGGAGCGCACGGGATACCGACGCGATCGCATGTTCGTAGCGCAGACGATAGCGCAGGCGTGCGGACTTCGGACAACCGTCATCGACGACCGGGGTGGACGGGCCCTGCGGCGGTTGGGAAAGACTGAACGGCTGCGGCAGCGTGTGCACCTTCGGCTCCCCGGGCAAGCACCGGCGGCCGGACTGGCAGCCGATATCCCAGGATCGCACGTGTGGATTCCGGGGCCATCTGACCCCAGGGCCTAAACGGCCTGTTCTTCCGGATAGGTGGCGGCGGCCGCGGCATGGCAGGCGACAGCATGGGCGGGATCGCCGGCCGGGCGCAGCGCCGGTGTCTCCTCGGCACAAATGGCGAGGGCCATGGGGCAGCGCGTCCGGAACGCACAGCCGCGCACGATCCCGGTCTCCGCCGTCGGCGGGGCGGTTTCGACATCGCGCCGGCCGCCGCGCCGGCGATTGCGCGGATCCGGCCGGGGCACCGCCTCGATCAGGCTCTGGGTATAGGGGTGGACCGGCCGAGCCAGCACCGCCCGGGTCGGCCCGATCTCCACCACCCGGCCGTGGTGCAGGACCGCCACCCGGTCGGCGACCCGGTTCACCACGGCGAGGTCGTGGCTGATGAACAGATACGCGACCGCGTGCCGGTGCTTCAGGTCCTGGAACAGGTTGAGGACCTGGGCCTGCACCGACACGTCGAGGGCCGAAACCGGCTCGTCGGCGACGATCAGGCGCGGGTCGGAAACCAGCGCCCGGGCGATCGCGATGCGCTGGCGCTGCCCGCCGGAAAACTCGTGCGGATAGCGCTGACGGTCGCAGGCATCGAGCCCGACGTCGACCAACGCCGCTTCCACCAGGGCACGGCACTTCGCGCGATCCGGCGCCGGGGTGAGCGCGGCGAGGGGCTCGGCCACGATCCGCTCGACCGTCATCCTGGGGTCGAGCGAGCCGTAGGGGTCCTGGAAGACCATCTGGAACTTCGGCCGCAGCCGCCGGAGGGTGCGCGCCGGGAGAGCGAACAGGTCGTGGCCGTCGAAACGGACCTGACCGGCCGTCGGCCGTTCGAGGGCCATCACCGCCCGCGCCAGGGTCGACTTGCCCGAGCCGCTCTCGCCGACGATGCCGAGGCTCTCGCCGACGCCGAGATCGAGGCTGACCCGGTCGAGAGCGCGCACGAACGGCCGCGCCCCGAACGGATGCCGCCGTGGCAGCGGATAGTCCCGCGTCACCTGATCGAGGTTAAGGAGCACCTGGCCGGCCGTCACCGATCGCCTCCCCGTCTCGGCCGGGCCGCAAGCACAAGACGTCGTGATCGGCCCCAAGCGTCCGCCACGGCGGCGGGGCCGCGGCACAGGCGTCGATCGCGCGCGCGCAGCGCGGACGGAAAACGCATCCAGACGGCCGGGCCCGCGGGTCCGGGACCGTTCCCGGGATGGTCGCCAGCGGCCCCGCCGGAGGCCCGTCGTCGATCGCCCCCGACCCGACGAGATCGGAACTGGGCATCGCGCGGAACAGGCCCCGGGTATAGGGGTGCCCCATCTCGGCGAAGACGTCGGCGGTGGTCCCGGTTTCCACCACCCGGCCGGAATACATGACCGCCACCCGGTCGGTCATCTCGGCCACCACGCCCAGGTCGTGGGTGATCATGACGAGACCCATGCCATCCGCACTCACGACATCGGCGATCAGGTCCAGGATCTGCGACTGGACGGTGACGTCGAGGGCGGTGGTCGGCTCGTCGGCGATCAGAAGCGCCGGCGACGACGACAGGGCAAGGGCGATCACCACGCGCTGGCGCTGGCCGCCGGACAGCTCATGCGGATAGAGCGACAGGGGAAAGCGCCCCGGCGGCAGCCCCACCCGATCAAGCAGTTCCCGCGCGCGGTCCCGGGCGGCGCGCCTGGACATCTTCAGATGGCGCATCGGCCCCTCGACGATCTGGGCGCCGATGGTCATCACCGGGTTCAAGGCACTCATCGGTTCCTGGAAGATCATCGCCATGTGGCGGCCGCGCAGACGCGACAGCGCCCGGTCGTCGAGGCCGACGAGCGACTGCCCGGCGAGGCTGACAGCGCCCGCGACCCGCGCACCGCGCGGCAGCAGACCCATGATCGCCAGCGCCGTCATCGACTTGCCGCAGCCGCTTTCCCCGACCAGGCCGAGGCTCTCGCCACGTTCCAGCGTCAAATCGATGCCGGTCAGGATCGGCGCCGACCCGGACGCCGTCGGCAGGGTCACTTCGAGGCCGGTGACGGACAGCAGGGTCATCTGGGGGCGACGCCAACCCGGCGGGGTCAGCCGTTGTAGGCCCGCCCGCCCTGGTCACGCAGCCAGAGCCGGATCATGCGCCGCTTCAGCGCGGGGTCGTCATGATCGACGAAGGCGGTGCGCGCGTGACCGGTCTGGCGGTTGTTGACGAACTGGACCTGGCCCCGCTCCATGGTGAAGTCGATGGCGAGCGACGGCGAGCGGACGAGATCGGAGATAGCCTCCAGCGCCTCGGCGGCATCGGGTTCCATGTCCCGCGCGAGGAGGGCGTAGCCGGCCCGGATCTGCGACGGGGAGAAACGCGCGGTCAGACGCTCGCCATAGGCGAACACGGGCACGTTGAGGATCGGATCCTCGCCCGGCCAGAACTCCTTCTGGCGGTCATGCGGGAACGGGCGATAGAGCCGTGCCAGCGCTTCCGGCGCGTCGGCCAGAAGGCGATTGTGGACGGTGAAGAAACTGCTGACCCGGCTGACGCCCCCCTCCTTCGCCGGGTTGACGCAAAGCAGGGAAACGTAGTCCGGCGGCAACGGGCTGTAGGCGTTGTCGTTGTGCGGCAGTTGGGCCATCGCGGTCTGCGCCGGCCTGACGCCCGATCCCGGCAAGGCCGGCTTGCCGATATCCTCGACATCGAAGGTGACGCTGCCGTCGAGCTTCTGGGCGACCGGGCGGGACACCATGACGTTCAAGAGCCAGTTGACGCGGGTCGCCCCCTCCACCCCG
Organism: uncultured Rhodospirillaceae bacterium; assembly: GCA_964397055.1. Classification (GTDB taxonomy): domain Bacteria; phylum Pseudomonadota; class Alphaproteobacteria; order CAYNIS01; family CAYNIS01; genus CAYNIS01. Next base: position 6,582 of record CAYNIS010000040.1, read on the forward strand.
ATGCGGTCGATGGGCAGGCGGTCGAGGACACAGAACCTGACCCCCTCGGTCAGGATTTCCCGGACCCGGGCCATCATCGCGCGGCAGTGCGGCATATCGAAATCGGCCGGGTCGAGCAGCAGCGTCGGCACCGGGTGCCGTGCGAGATGGTCGGCCGTGCGCTCGATCTCCTCCACGGCCGCATCGGTCACCGGCAGCAGCCAGTCGTCTTCGCCGATCGGCGTATCGGGCCAGGCCGCCGGTCCCGTCACCACCTCGCTCAACATCGCCGATGCTGCGTCATCCATTTCCCTGGTTCCCGTGCTGCGCATGACTGCCGATCACGATACGGGGGGATCCGATCGTGCGCCACACTCCTCGGCCGGGGCAGCGCTGGTCGGAAGCACGAGGGTGACCACCGTACCGTGGTCGAGCGCGCTGTCGATTTCCACCCGCCCGCCGTGCAACGTCACCAGCCGGTGCGTGATGTAGAGGCCGAGACCGGTGCCCTTGTCCGACTGGCCGCCCGCGTCCCCGGCGGGTGAATCGCCGGAGAACTGGCGGAACGGCTCGGGCGCCTGGGCAATCGCCTCGGCGGACATGCCGCGTCCGGTATCGGCGACGGCAAGCCGGCACCAGCCCGACCAGTCGGTCGTCGCACTGACCGTGATGCGGCCAGACCAGGGCGTGAACTTGATCGCGTTGGACAGAAGGTTGTTGAGGACCTGAACGAGGGCGCGCCGGTCGACGAAGAGGTTGAGGTCCGCGGGGCCGGGCTCGACCAGGAGTTCCTGGCGCTTGGCGTCGGCCCGGATCGCCAGCATCGCGACCGAGGTCCGGATGATATCGGCGACCGGGGTCGCTTGCCGCTCCAGGGGGTACTCCCCGCTTTCGATCCGCGAGACATCCAGGATGTCGTCGATGAGGCTGACGAGGAGCGAGCCGGAGGCGTGGATATGCTCCGCGTACTCCCGGTAGGCCTCCGTCTCGAACCGGCCGAGCAACTGCTGGCGCATGATCTCGGTGAAGCCGAGAACGGCGTTGAGCGGTGTTCTCAGATCATGGCTCATGTTGGCGAGGAAGTGATCCTTCGCCACGTTGGCGCGCTCCGCCGCCTTCAGGGCCTCGGTCAGGCGGTTCTGTGCCTCGACGAACTCGTCGATGTTGCGGGTGATGGCGAAGATGACCCAGCGGTTCGACGCCGGCTCTCGATACGGCACGATGTGCGCGCGGAACCAGGACATCCGATCGCCGGCCCGGCGCGGATAGGTCAGCGCCTGCCGGCGTCCGGTGGCCAGGGCGATTTCGACCGCCGCCATCACATCCTCCGCGGTCCTGGGATCGACCACCTCGCTCAGGTGCCGGCCGCCGATCGTCGCCGGATCATAGGGCAGCTGGTCGCCGGCCCCGCCGCGCACGTCGATGTAGCGGCCATCCCTGCCCATCCGGATCAGGGTGTCCGGCAATGCGGCCATCAGTGCTTCGAGCCTGCGGTCGCGGTCGACCAGGGCGCGCTCGGCCGCAACGCTTGCATAGATTTCCTGGGTGACCGCGCCCATCAGGAGGGTCGCACCGAACGCGATCGCGAAGAAGCCGGCGAGCGACGGGTTCGGGACCGGCTCCGGGATCGCCTGGAAGGTCGGTAGCATGTAAAGGACGCCGGTCATGATCGCGTAGCCGACCGCGGTGAAGGCCGCGGCCGAGCCGAACCGGATGCGGCGGGGCGGCGGGGCGGCGAACCCGTAGCGGTAGGCGAGGCCGAAGGCGACGGCTGCGACGATCGCCGCCGTACCGATCACGACACCCGCCCCGCCGGTCAGAAGCCTGAGGGCGGCGAGCGGCAGGCCGGTGACGATCGCCCCCCGCCAGCCGGCGAATATCGCGGCGATACTGACGACGACCGTGCGGTTGTCGACGAAGACCCCGGGGGCCAGGACGATCGGCTCGAGCATCGCGACCGCCCCCGCGAAGCCGAACACCGTGCCCGCGGCGACCTCCCCCTCCGGCGTCTCGATCGGCCAGCGCCGGGCGACCAGCCACTGCAGGGTGCAGAGGCCGATCAGCACACTCGCCTGATGCAAGAGAACGCCGGCGATCGACGACATCTCGCCTCCCCGGTGGCGCCAAGGATCCGCCAACGTCGGCGGCACCCCTTTCGTATCAGGAGGAGATCGGGTCGGGCGCCAGAAAAGTCACGCAGGATCATCCCGGTGTGGCCAATCGGCCGAGGCAAGTCGATCCGGGGGAAGGCGATCCGGGGGAAGTTGATCCGGGGAGGGTGCCTCGCCGACGGTCAGGACGGGCACGGAAGCGGCGGCGGAAGCCGGGCGTTCGCCCTGCCCGAAGACCCGCTCCTCCGGCAAGGTGAGGGTGACACGCGTGCCCGCACCGACGCGGCTGTCGATCGAGATGCCGCCGCCGTGAAGCGCCATCAGTTGGCGGGCAATGTAGAGGCCGAGGCCGGTTCCCTGCTGTTTGCGCGCCAGAAGGCTGTGATGCTGGAGGAACGGCGCTTCCAGCTGGTCCAGGATGTCCTCGGTGATGCCGATGCCGGTATCCGCGACGACGATGTCGAGCCCGCCGCCGATGCCCCGCCGGCAATCGATCTCGATGACGCCGCCCGGGTCGGTGTAGCGGACGGCATTGGCCAGGACGTTGGTCAGCACCTGGGTCATTGCCCGGCTGTCGACCTGGGCGCGGAAGCCGTTGCGCACGCACGACGACCGGAACGTCAACTGCTTGGTTTCGGCATGGGACCTGAAGTGCCCGAGGATCCCCTCGATCAGTTCGGAGATGTCATGCACGCGGTCGTCAAGGCGGTACTGCCCCGCCTCGATCTTGGAGACGTCGAGAACATCGTTGATGAGGTTCACAAGCAACTCACCGCTCATGTGGATGTCCTCGACATACCCACGGTAGGCATCGTTGCCGATCGGCCCCATCACCTCCATGCGCATCACGTCGGCGAATCCCATGATGGCGTTCAAAGGGGTGCGCAGATCGTGGCTCATGTTGGCCAGGAACTCGCTCTTGATCCGGCTCGCCCGCTCGGCCTGGTCGCGGGCCTTGATGAGATTGGCCTGGGACGCGAGCAGCTCGCTCATGTCGCGGCTCAGGGCGACGGCAATCCGGCGCCCGTTGATCCGACCATCGACGGGCACGACGCGCGCCTGCAGCCAGTGCCGGCCACCGGCCAGATCGATGGGGAAGGTGATCTGCTGGATGCTGTTGGTGGCGATGCAGCGGGACACCGCCGACAGCGTCAAAATGCCGGTGTCGTGACCGAGGGCGGTGGTCACGTCCTGCCCGACAATGCTTCTCGCTAGGTCGTAGAGGGGTTCGTCGTTGCCGGTATGCGCCTCCAGACAAAGGCCATCCTCGTCGATCAGCATCAAGAGGTCGGGTAGTGCCGCCAGCATCGCGGCGAGACGGGCGTCACGGTCCTTGAGCGCCCGTTCCGTCTCGACACTGCGCTCGATCTCCAGCAGCAGAAGCCCCATGGCCGGCGTGGCGATGGTGAGGGTCACCAGGAACGGGACCGCGACGCTGGCGAAGGTTGCGGACCGGCTCGGTTCGGGCAGAAGCCCGAAAGCGGCGATCGCCAGTCCGTGCACGACGGCGCCCAGAACGAAAAGGTCGGGGAAGGCGCGCGGCCGGGCCCCCTTCTTCAGCAGATGATAGGCGGCCCCGCAGGCGAAGCTCACCACGATGGTGGTGATGCCGACCACCACACCGCTGCCGCCGATCGTGTAGCGATAGAAGATCACGGGGGCTGCCGCGATGGCGCCGGCGACGGGACCCGCCAGGGCGCCGCCGACCGAAACCACCACGGTCCGCGGATCGAAGAAGACACCCGGTGCGAGCTGCAGCGGAATCGCCATCCCGACGACGCCGACCAGGCCGAAGAGAACACCGGCGGCGATCGATCGGTGCAGCGGCGCCCCGTTGGCCGCCCGGACGATCAGCCAATAGGCCAGGCAAAGGGACAACAGAAGCCCGACTGAATTGGTCAGTTCGACGACCGTCGCCAGCATCCCGACAACTCCCCCGCACCTTCTCAGACTATTTCGGCCGGGCCCGGACGATTCCTCCGCACAAATCTGGGTCACAGATCAGTCAGTTAGCCTAACACCGACCTGACATCACAGAAAGCAAACATACACACGTACTCACGACTCGGGTTTTTCTCCCCATCGCGAAAAGGTGTACTGGTCATATGCAGTCAACCTGACCGCGACTCGGGAGAAATACTCAGGATAAGTCGGGGTGGGTACCGGGGCGATCTCGCCGCCGCAGCCCAGGAGCGGCTGGGTCACCCCTCTACGGCGGCTGCACGGCTCGTGCCGGCGGCAGCGCCGGCGGGCCGGCCCCTGGTCGCAACTCTTGGGCCTGAAGCCTCCGCAGGCGGCTCGGCCGACGGCTGGCGCACCCGCGTCGGCGGAAACCGGAGGGCGACACGGGTGCCGTCCCCGATGACGCTGGTGATGGCCAGGGTTCCATCATGCAACGCCATCAGGCGATGCGCGATGTAGAGGCCGAGACCGCTGCCGTGGTCCGGGCGCGACTGGGTGCTGTGGTGTTTGCGGAACGGGATCGGCGCGTCGGCGATCGCCTGGTCGGTCATGCCGACGCCGGTATCGCTGACCGCCAGTTCATACCAGCCGTCGTCGCACAGCCGGGTCGAGACGGTGATCCGGCCGCCGATCGGCGTGAACTTAACCCCGTTGCTGATGATGTTGTTCAAGACCTGAAGGACAGCGCGGCGATCGACGAGTAGGCTGTAGCCGGTGTCGGCCAGTTCAACGCTGAGGGACTGGGACTTCGTTTCCGCCTGCTGGCGCAAAAGCCGGATCGAGGTCTGGGCGATGTCCTGCGGTTCGTGTGGTTGGGGATCGATGCGGTACTGGCCGTTCCCGATCGGCCCCAGCACCTCCATGCGCATCGCCTGCGCGAACCCCATGATCGCGTTGAGGGGGGTCCTGAGATCGTGGCTCATATGCGCCAGGAACTCGGACTTGACCCGATTGGCGCGCTCCGCGGCATCCCGCGCTGCAAACGCATCGCGCTCGGACGCGACAAAGGCGGTCACGTCCCGGACGAGGGCGGCGACGAGCCGCTCGCCGCCGTCGGTCCCGCCACCTGCCAGCGGTGCGATGCGCGCCTGCAGGAACCGCGGCTCCTCCGGCCCGTTCCGATCCAGGCTGAACGTGAACTCCCGCAGGATCCCGTCGGACAACGTCCCGGCGATGGCTTCCGCCCAGCGTTCCGGCTCGAGCGGCATGTCCGGGTCGGTCAGCGTCGCGCCGATGATCGGGTCGTGCCAGCGGTCCGACAGGGCGAGGCGGCTGCCATGCACCTCCCGGCAGCGGCCATGCTCGTCGAGGAGGAAGAGCAGGTCGGGCAACGTCGTCAGCGTCGCCTGCAGCCGCGCTTCGCGATCGGCCAGCATCCGTTCCGCCTCGACCGATCGTTCGATAGCAAGGAGAAGACCGCCCAGAACCGGGGTCGCGACGGTGAAGATGGCGAAGGCGGGCAGCGCCACCTGGGCGTAGGCCTGGGCGCCGAAGGGTTCCGGCAGGAAGTTGTAGATCGGCAGGATCGCGGTCTGGGTCACGAGACCCATGGCGATCGCGTCCTTCAGCCGCGGCCGACGCCGCCGACGCCATGCCCAGAACCGAAAGCCGAGGCCGATCGCGACGGCGATCAGGATTTCGGCAACGCCGAGGGGGGTGCCGATCCCGCCGATGGCGAGGCGCATGGCCGATCCCATGGCGGCGGCGATGACGGCGACCGGCAGTCCGCCGATGAGGGCTGCGTTGGAGATCACGACGGTACGGCCGTCGAAGATGATGCCCGGGGCAAGCGCCACCGGTGCGGCCATGCCGATCACGACGATCGCGCCGAACGCAAATCCCGACAAGGTCTGGGCGGCCGGGGTCGCGGGCGGCCAGTTGCGCACCACGATCCAGTGCACCGTGCACAGGGCGAGCAGGTGAAGTACGCCGTTGAACAGGTCGGTCAGGGTGTCGACCACAGCGTCGTCGCCCTTCGTCGCGAAGCGGTTGCGCCAGTCTGCCCGGGAAATTGCCGGGGACCATACGCGACGCACCGTAACGTTGTCACCAGCAGCCCGGCACGGAGCAGCGTGTCCAGGAAGTCAGGTGGCCAAGCACTTAGGTGGCCCAGAAGTCAGGTGGCCCAGAAGTCAGCTTTGCGGGCCGCCGGCCTCTTCCGCGGTCGCGGCCGGGCGGGCGGCCTGGCCGTCGCCGTCCTCCGCCCATTCGTCGAGCACGCTTCCCGACCACAGCGGCACGCCGGTGCGGTACGCGGCACGCCCGAGGAGGTGAGCGCCCACCGAAACGGTCATGAGCAGGAACAGGAAGGTGGCGAGCGCCCGCAAGCCGGCCCCGCCCTCCGGCAGGACCAGGGCCGCCGCCGCCAGCATCAGCCCGGCGCCGAGCGTGCCCGCCTTGGTCGACGTATGCATGCGTGTGTAGACGTCGGGCAACCGGACCTCGCCGACACCCGCCCCGAGGGCGAACACGGCCCCGGCCAGCGTCAGCAGAGCGGCGATGAGGTCGATCACGGCGCGGCCTCCTCCTGCCGGGGGGCCGGCGGCGCAATCTCCTCCGGCCCGACATCGTCCTCCGATCCCTCGCGGCGCTCGACATAGCGGGCCAGCGCCACGGTGCCGAGGAACGATATCAGCGCGATCGCGAGCGCGGCATCGAGCAGCAACGCCTCGCGCGTGACCACAGCGCCGATGGCGATGCCGCAGAGCGTCAGCAGGGTGATGAGATCGAGGGCCACGACCTGATCGGCGAGGCTCGGCCCCCGGCACAGGCGATAGGTGGTCAGGATCGCCGAGACGACGACAAGAAGGGCCGACAGGCCGAGGATGGCGAGCACGATGACGTTCATCTAAGCGCCTCCAGCACGTAGCGCTCCAGCCCGCTTTCCACCTGCTCGCGAATCGCGTCCGGCCCCTCGTCGAGGAACATGCAATGGACGTAGAGGGTCTTGCGGTCCTCCGACACGTCGAGGCTGAGTGTGCCGGGGGTCAGCGTCACCAGATTGGCGACCATCAGGATCTCGAGGTCCGTCTCCGCCTTCAGCGGCACGGCCACGATGCCGGGGCGCGCGAACACCGACGGCGTCATCACGTCGTACAGGACCCGGAGCGACGACACGAGAAGGTCGTAGAGGAAATAGAGCGACAGTCGGACGACGTCGACAACCTTCTGGAAATACTCAGAGTTTCCCATCAGCGGCTGCACCAGCCACAAGGCGGCATAGCTCAGGAAGAAGCCGAAGAAGAGCTGGGTCGTCGTGACCGTGCCCATCACGGCACACCAGGCCAGGGTGAGGGTCAGGTTGAGGGCGAAGGGGCTCATCCAGCCTCTCCCAGGACGGCGGCGACATAGCCGGAGGGGTCGGCGAGGCCGCGCCCGGCGGCATCGGCGAGGGCGACGATCGCTTCCGGCATCAGGCCGATGCCGACGATGATCCCGCCAAGCGCTGCGATCGGCAAGAGCATGGCAAGCTGTTCCGCCGGCGTCAGCGCCACCAGGCCCCGATCATCGCCGGCC
>CAYNIS010000041.1:0-14118 GCA_964397055.1 uncultured Rhodospirillaceae bacterium
GTTGACGCGCAGGTCCTGGGCGTCGCCGGGGGTCGCCAGGTAGGACTCCCGGAAATAGGCCCTGACCGGGCCGGACAGGCCATGGTCCGGCCCGCCATAGAGCTGGATGGAGGTGGTTTGCGGATCGATGCCGTAGTTGCCGTAGATGAGGGTCAGCGCCTTCAGCCGGCCGGCGAGATCGGCCTTCTTCCACAACGCGATGCCGAGGCTGATCGACGCCCCGGCGCTGTCGCCGCCCATCGCGATGCGGCCGGCGTCGAGCTGGTAGGGACCGGCGTTGGCGCTGAGCCATTCCAGGGTGGCGATGCCATCGACAAGGGGGGCGGGGAACTTGGCTTCCGGCGCCAGGTGATAGTCGACGGCGACCACCGCACAGCCGGCGTCCTGGGCCAGCATCCGGCACCAGCGGTCATGGGTGTCCAGGTCGCCATAGACGAACCCGCCGCCATGGAACCACACCACGACCGGCAGCACGCCGTCGGCGACCGGCCGATAGACGCGCACCTTGAACGGCCCGTTCGGCCCGGCGAGCCCGACATCCTCGACCAGCGGCAGGTCGGGGGCTTCGGCATTCCACCAGGCGCGCTCGCTGCGGTAGCGCTCCCGTGTGACCGCGATCGGCTGGTTGGGGATGTCGCCCAGGCCGCCGGGCAGGATCTCCTCGCTCTTCTGCTTGGCGGCGACCATTTCGGGGTCGAGAACGGCGGGCATCACGGTCATCGGGCGGCTCCTCAGCAGGTGATCGCACCGACTGAAGCACGGGCGTGCCCGAGCGGTCCAGGTTGCCGAGGCCGCGGTCAGCCTGCCCGCGTGGTCGAGAGCTCGACCAAATCCCGGCGGAGGGCCCCGCCGTCGTGGCCGTCGACCGCCGCGGACAGGCGCCGGTCGATCTCGTCATGGGTTTCCCGCCAGATCGGCACCGCCTTGGCCAAGAGCGCCTGACCCTCGTCCGTCAGCCACAAACGTCGTTCCCGGCGGTTGCGCGGGTCGCGCTCGCTGCGGACCAGGCCGCGCCGTTCCAGCGGCTTCAGGTTGGCGGTCAGCGTCGTCCGGTCGGTCGCGAGCAAAGGGGCGAGATCGCCGATCCGGGGCGGCTGCGACTGGTTGACCGCGGTCATCAGCGAGTACTGGCCGGAAGTCAGGCCCAAGTCCCGGAACGCCTCGTCGAAGCGCCGGGCGATCGTGCGCGTTGCGCGCTGCAGATGGAGGCAGAGGCAACGCGAATAGACCTCGTGCGTGACGGTCGGGGGAACCGGCATCTGGTGCGCCTGCATCATTGATCCCTGAAGTTTCCCTGGACTCACACGTTGATATCAACATAATAGCGCTGACACGGCCTTTGAGAAGGGGGAAAGCATGAAGCCGCGCCTCTACGTCAATCTGCCGGTCGCGAATCTCGAACGGTCTCGCCGGTTCTTCGAGGCGCTGGGCTTCGCCTTCGACGACCGGTTCTGCGACGACACGGCGATCGGGATGGAGATCAACGATCACGCCGGCGCCATGCTGCTGACCCGGGACAAGTTCCAGAGCTTCACGCCGCGTCCGATCACCGATGCAACGGCGGCGAGCGAGGTCTTGTTGGCGCTTCAGTTGGAAAGCCGGGGTGCCGTCGACGCGATGGTGGCGACCGCGCTTGCCGAGGGCGGTATGGCCGTGCGCCCGCCGGAAGAGCACGGCTTCATGTACGGCCATGCCTTCGCCGACCCGGACGGGCACATCTGGGAACCGTTCTGGATGGACCCGGCCGCGATACCCACCGAGGAAACGACCCGATGACCACACCGCGGATCATGGACAGCCTCTGGTTCACCGGCGCCGAGGAGCTGGAGGCGGCCCTCGCGCTCTACACCGGCCTGATCCCGGGTTCGCGCGTCGTCGAGAGGCAGGTCGCGCCGGCCGGCGGCATGATCCCGGAGGGCACGCTCCTGTGCGCGTTCTTCGATCTCGCGGGACGCCGCTACATGGCAATCAACGGCGGCCCGCACGAGCCGCACACCGATGCCCATTCGATCGTCCTCACGGTCGAAACCCAGGAGGAGATCGACCGGCTGTGGACCGCCCTCGGCGACGGCGGGGAGGCGAAACAGTGCGGCTGGCTCGCCGACCGCTTCGGCGTGCGCTGGCAGATCGTGCCGGCGATGCTCGCCCCGCTCATGCAGTCGGACGACGCGGCGGCGGTCGCCCGCATGATGGGGGTCGTCATGACCTCCACGAAACTCGAGATCGCCGCCATCCGCGCGGCCTTCGACGGCAACTGAAAGAGGGAGCCGGAAGCCATGAGCTATATCGACGGGTTCGTCGCGGCGGTGCCCACCGCCAACAAGGAAGTCTGGATCACGCACTGCCGGGACGCCGCCGTGGTGTTCAAGGAACACGGCGCCCTGAAGGTGGTCGAATGCTGGGGCGACGACGTCCCGGATGGCGAGGTCACCTCCCTGCCCATGGCGGTCAAGAAGGCCGCGGACGAAACCGTCTGCTTCTCCTGGGTCGTGTGGCCGTCGAAGGCAGCCCGCGACGCCGGCTGGGCGAAGGTGATGGAAGACCAGCGTATGTCGCCGGAGACCAACCCGATGCCGTTCGACGGCAAGCGCATGATCTTCGGCGGCTTCGTGCCGGTAGTGGAGGTCTGATCCCATGGCCGTCGAGATCAGCGCCTTCCGCTATGTGCCGCCCTTCGCCCAGGGCTACGTCAAGGACCTACGCATCCGCTGGGCGTGCGAGGAGGCCGGGATCGCGTACCGGGAGTCCCTGCTCGCCAAGGGTGACGCCGACCGGCCCGCCTATCGCGCCTGGCAGCCCTTCGGCCAGGTGCCGGCCTATCGCGATGGCGAGATCGAGCTGTTCGAGTCCGGGGCCATCCTCCTCCACCTGGCAAGCCAGTCGGACGCCCTGGGGCCGCGCGAGGCCGGCGCCCGCGCCCGGATGTCCTCGTGGGTGTTCGCGGCACTGAGCTCGATCGAGACCTGGATCGACGGGCGCCGCTGGCTAGACGACGCACCGGCGGACAACCCGCTGATGCTAGAGCGGCTGGAGGAGATCGACGGGATCCTGGCGAACCGCCTGACGGCGGTAGCCGACGCCGTGGCAGACCGGCCCTATCTCATGGGCGCGTTCACGGTCGCCGACATCGCCATGGCGACGGTGCTGCGCGAGATCGACGACACCGACTTCGTCGCCCGGCTGCCGGCCCTCGCCGCCTACCAGGCGCGCTGCCTCGACCGCCCGGCCTTCGCCGGAGCGCTGGAAGCCCAGCTCTCGACGATCCGGGCGCACGCGCCGGCGGACGACTAGAGCTTTTTCCAGCCGGACGGAAACGGCCCGGCGGTTCGGAAAATGCTCAAACTCAATTGGTTGGCGCGAGTTCCGAACCGCGATGTGGGTCCACATCGCTGGAACACGCGGCTTGAGCATCTTCCAGCCGGCCGGAATCGGCCCGGCGGTTCGGAAAATGCTCAGATTCAATCTGTTGGCGCGCGTTCCGAACCGCGATGTGGGTCCACATCGCTGGAACACGCGCTAGCCGCAACGGAGGGTTGCGAGCATCATGTGCGGCATCAGCGCCGAACCGCAGCCAAGGAGATGGGTGCCATGGGCAGCCCCCGGGGTTTCCGCCCGGATGCGGTCGACATCGAGGGTCATGGCTTTGGCTTGCGTCTGGTCACTTCAGGGTGATCCGGCGCCCGCCGTAGAGCACACGGTGGATGACGATCCGTTCGTCCTCAACACTGAAGGCGATGGTCACCTGTCTCTTGAAGCCGACAGTTCTGACGCCGGGGCCGAGTTCCGGCCGCTTCGTGCCGCGAAACGGCAAGCCGGCAAAGCCCGCGATGTATCGCTGTATCGCCTCGACGTAGCGTTGGGCGATCCTGGGGGACGACCTTTCCGCGATGTAGCGATAGGTCGTGTCGATGTCGTCAAGGGCATCGGGCTGATAGGTGACCCGCCTCACGGCTTACCGCGGGCCAGAACGTACTCGGCATGAAGGCGTGCCAGATGCTCGCGGACCTCGTCGGCGGTGAGCACGTTCGATGGGTCGGCGTCATATTCCGCAATCGTCGGCGCCACCTCTTCCTTGAGCCAGCGCTCGACATCTTCCTCTGTCAGCTCCGGCGCCGGGCCCAACTCCTCATCCGACGGACCCGCCACCCGGTCCAGCGCCTCGGCGATCACCGCGGAGGCGGAGGGATACGTCCCCTCCGCCACCAGTTGGTCGATCACCTCGGCCTGTTCCGCCGTCAGTTCGACCGTGCGTGCCGCCATCCCGTCCTCTCCCTACGCCGCCACCTGGGTCAGGCGCTTCTCGATCCAGTCCAGACGATCCTGGCCGAAGAACATTTCCCCGTCGACGAAGAAGGTCGGCGCGCCGAAGCAGCCGCGCGCGACAGCGTCGTCGGTCACCTCCTTCAGGCGCTGCTTGACCGTGTCGTCCTGGGCCTTGGCCACGATCGCCGCGGGGGCGAGCCCGCCCGCCGCCAGCACCTCGGCCAGGACGTCCGCCTCCCCCATGTTCTTCTCGTCGACCCACATCGCCTTGAACACGATGGCGAGGTACGGCTCCAGCGCCCCCTCGTCGGCGAGCGCCATCGCCGCCCGCATCAGCGTGATCGTGTTGATCGGGAAATACGGGTTGTAGTTCAGCGGCACGCCGTAGGAATTGGCATACCGGGTCATGTCGGCGCGCATGTAGCGGCTTTTCGCCTGGATCGCGGCCGGAGAGGCGTTGCCGGTCGACTTGAAGACGCCGCCGAGCAGAACCGGCGTCCACTTGATGGTGGCCCCGGTGCGCTGGGCAAGGCCGGGCACTTGTGTGTAGGCGAGATAGGTCGTCGGGCTGCCGACGTCGAACAGGAACTCGATCTCCTTGGCCATGGCGGTCCTCCCAGGTCTCGACACAAAACTTGTGCATTCCATATCGGAACGTAGAATCACACGCCAGCCACGGTGCCAAATCGGTTGGCGGGAGATCGGGGCCATGCGCTGGAACGAGCTGGAAAACGAATGCTGCTCGGTCGCCCGCACGCTTGCGGTGATCGGTGATCGCTGGACGCTGATGGTCCTGCGCGACTGCTTCCTCGGCATACGCCGGTTCGAGGACTTCCAGACCCGGCTCGGGGTCACCCGGCATGTGCTCGCCGACCGGCTGAAGAAACTGGTCCAGCATGACGTTCTCGAACGCCGCCAGTACCAGGACCGCCCGGCCCGGTTCGAGTATCGCCTGACCGACAAGGGGTTGGAACTGCACGCGGTCATGCTGATGCTGATCCGCTGGGGCGACCGCCACATGTCGGACGGCGCGGGGCCGCCGGTGACGATCGTCGATCGCACCGATGGCCATGTGATCGAACCGGTGCTGGTCGACCGGGTCACCGGGCGGGAGATCACCGCGCGCAGCGTGCGATCGGTTTCCAAGAACGCCCCCGTTCGGCCGGTTTCCGAGAACGCCCCGGCCCGGCGCGAGGCCGGTTGAGGCCCGACCGCCTTGGCGCGACTGCCCTGGCGCAACTGCCCTGGCCAAACCGGCCCTTGTCGCCGGCGGAAGCAGTGACATTTCCTGCAACGGCGCCCCGCGTGTCATCCACGCTCACAGCCGCCGCACCCCATGATCGCCGTTCCGCCAAGAGCAGGAGCCGACACCCATGCAATCGCCGGTAATCGACCGGATCCCGGACCTGTACGATGTCCGGTTTCTGACCCCTTCGAGCGGCCGACAGTCGGACGAGAGCTTTTCCGCCCGGGTCGGGACGGACCGTCAGATCTTCAACATCCACGACTACGACACGCTCTACCAGGTGCCGTGGCTCTACGATGTCGCCCTCTACCGCGCGCTCAATTGCCGGACCCCGTCGGAAATGGCGGAGGCGATCCGGACCGTCTGGCGCGACCACGGCGTCGACCCGACCGGGCTCTCCGCCCTCGAACTGGGGGCGGGCAGCGGGGCGTTCGGCATGGAACTGAAGGAGACCGTCGGCGTCGGCGCTGTCGACGGCCTCGACCTTTCCCCCCATGCCGCCGAAGCCGCGGGCCGCGACCGCCCGGGCATCTATCGTCGCTACCACGTCGCCGACTTGACCGCCCTCGACCCGGAAACCGATGCCGCACTCAAGGCCGCTCGCTACGACATGGTGGCGGTCGCCTCCGCGACCGGCTGGGGCAACCACATCCCGATCGCCGGGTTCGAACGCGCCTTCGATCTCCTGCGGCCGGGCGGGTGGTTCGTCTTCCACGTGAAGCCGAACGACCCCGACCCGGAATGCATAGCCCTGGTCGCGTGGATCGAGGACAAGATCTCCTCCGGCCGCCTCGACCTCCACTACCGGCAGCCGCATTACCACCGGCAAAGCTCCGCCGGCGGCGACATCTTCTACGACGTGGTGATCGGCACCTGCCGGTAATCGGCCCTTCCTGTACGGGCCCTCGGCGCCTGACGATGCCTGAGGCTTGACCGGGCGGGGCGGCTGGTCGACAACTAGGGAGGTCGGGTTTCCGACCTGTCCCACTGTTGCGCACGGACGCCATGTCGCCTGTCGCCTCGACCCGCCTGAGCCTCCAGCCGTCGGCCCGCCCGGCGCTGCTTCCGCTCGGCCTTCTCCTTCCGCTGCGACTTATCGGCGGTCGTCGGGCGTGATGTGGCAGCATCCCGGCGGCCGCCGGGATAGCGCACTGCCCGATCGAGACATCGAGAGCCAACACCCCGCGGAAGATATCGGCTGAGCCGTCCTCGCCGATCCCGCGGCCATCAGGACCGACCGCCATGACCATGACCCCCGGCCCCAAATACCAGGGCTATGAAACCGTCGACCTGCCCGACCGGACCTGGCCGACCAGGCAGCTGGAGAAGCCGCCGATCTGGTGTTCCGTCGACCTGCGCGACGGCAACCAGGCGCTGATCGAACCGATGGGGATCGAACGCAAGACGCGCCTGTTCGACACCCTGGTCGCCATGGGCTTCAAGGAGATAGAGGTCGGCTTCCCGGCCGCCTCCCAGACCGATTTCGACTTCGTCCGCTTCCTGATCGACGGCGGCCGCATTCCCGACGACGTCACGATCCAGGTCCTGACGCAGTCACGCCCCGAACTGATCCGCGAGACGATCGAGGCGGTGCGCGGGGCCAGGAACGCCATCGTCCACCTCTACAACTCGACCTCCACCGTCCAGCGCCGGGTGGTCTTCGGCCTTGACCGTGCCGGCATCACGGAGATCGCGACGAGCGGCACCAGGCTGGTCAAGGAACTGGCCCAGACCCTGCCGGCTGAAACCAATCTGCGCTTCCAGTACTCACCGGAGAGCTTCACCGCGACCGAACTCGACTACGCGGTCGAGATCTGCTCGGCGGTGATGGACATCTGGCAGCCGACCCCGGCAAACCCGATCATCATCAACCTGCCGTCCACCGTCGAACTGTCGATGCCGAACGTCTTCGCCGACCGCATCGAGTGGATGAGCCGCAACCTGCCGAACCGGGACGCGATCATCCTCTCGGTCCATCCGCACAACGACCGCGGCACCGGGGTCGCGTCGGCCGAGCTCGCCATGCTGGCGGGTGCCGACCGGATCGAGGGCACGCTGTTCGGCAATGGCGAGCGCACCGGCAACGTCGATATCGTGACCCTGGCGCTCAACATGTTCACCCACGGCATCGACCCGGCGCTCGACTGCTCGGACATCCCGGGGCTGGTCAAGGTGTTCGAATACTGCAACCGCCTGCGCGTGTCGGAACGCCATCCCTATGGCGGCGAACTGGTGTTCACGGCGTTTTCCGGGTCGCACCAGGACGCGATCAACAAGGGCTTCAAGGCGCAGAAGGACTCCAACACGGGCCTCTGGGACGTGCCCTACCTGCCGATCGACCCGGCCGATGTCGGCCGCACCTATGAGGCGGTGATCCGCATCAACAGCCAGTCCGGCAAGGGGGGTGTCGCCTACATCCTGGAACGCGACCAGGGCCTCACCCTGCCCAAGCGCCTGCAGGCGGAATTCAGCCGCGTCGTGCAGGCGGTCACCGACGAGACCGAGCGCGAACTGACCGCCGACGAGATCTGGGAGACCTTCCAGCAGGAATACCACCTGAACCGCTATCAGGCCGGGGCGACGTACCAGCTGACCGACTATCGGACCATTCCGGTGCCGGGCCAGCCGCACCAGCGGGAAATCACCGCGAGCCTGAAGGTGAACGGGGAGGAGCAGGTCGTCCACGGCACCGGCAACGGGCCGATCGACGCCTTCGTCAACGCGCTGGCCGGCGAATTCGGAATCAAGGTCGAGCTTCTGGACTACTCCGAACACGCCGTCTCTTCCGGCGCGGATGCCAATGCCGCGGGCTATATCGAGGCGCGCGTCAACGACGGGCCGGCGATGTGGGGGGTCGCCTTCGACAGCAACATCGTCATGGCCTCGCTCGCCGCCCTGATGAGTGTGGTCAACCGCGCCGACCGCCGCCGCCAGGCGGCCGAAGCCGCGTAGGCGGACCGATCCGACAAGTCCCCTGGTCACGGCGAAGCGGCGGCAAAGGTCAGCGATCTCGGCCCGCTTCGCCGCGACCAGCGATGTCGATCTGCTCGTCGAATTCCTGAAGGATGTCCGAAAGCGGCTGGGACCCTTCTTCGATCCGAATGACGCCCTGGAGCATCTCTTGGAAAGGCCGGTTGACCTCGCCGAGCGAGGCGCAGCCGATCCATGTCGCGTGACGCGGCGCTTGAGGAGTCGGGCGTTGAGGAGTCGGGCGTTGAGGAGTCGGGCGTTGAGGAGTCCGGCGCTCAGGAACCCTCACTCCCGAGCGCGCCGAACAGGATCGGCCATGTTGAAGCCACCAGCAGAGCGGCCATCCCGCGGTTGAACCAGCGGGCGCGCACCGGGTCCGCGAGGAACTGCCGGAGAGCGGCCCCACCGCCGGCCCACAAGGTCACCGACGGCACGCAAACGATCGTGATGGCGAACGACGCGACGCCAATGTCGTTCATGGTCGGCTCGGCCGGCAGGTAGGTCGCGACCGCGCTGGTCGCCATCGCCCAGGCCTTCGGGTTGATCCATTGGAACAGGGCACCGCCCACGAAGCCGAGCGGCGGGCGGTCGTCGCCGCCGGCGTCCCTGACCGGTCCGCTGGTCGCGATCTTCCAGGCGAGCCACAGGAGGTAGGCGGTCCCCGCCAGCCTCAAGACATCGTGAAGACCGGGCAGGCGCACGAAGATGGCGCCCAGGCCCAGCCCGACAGCCCCCAGGAGGACGCCGACCCCCGCCGCGATGCCGGCGACTAGGGGCAGGGTACCGACGACGCCGACACGCACGCCGGAGGCCAGCGCCATCATGTTGTTGGGCCCGGGGGTTCCCGACATCACGACGGCGAACAGCAGAAACGGCAGAAGCAGTCCGGGATCGGTCATGCCGACGCCTTCCACGGCTGACCTCACAGTCTCAATAGGCGCCCGGTTCAATAGGCGACGGGTTCAATAAGCGCCCTGCTCAATAGGCGCCCGGGAACTCGGTCAGGCTCTGCTGGGTGAGGCCGTCCGGCTCAACGAAGTCGACCGCGATCGAGCCGTCGCGTCCGAGCCGAAGGTCGAGGAGGCCGAGGCGCTTCAGACCCATCGCCGGCTGCTGATCGTCCGGCATGTAGAACGCGGTCGACGGCGCCCAGATCAGCTCGATGCCATCGACCGACATGTGCCGGTGCTGGTGGACGTGGCCGGACACGATCGCCCGGACACCGCCGGCCTTGAGCTTCGGCCACAGGACATGGCGGGTTTCCGGCCAGATCCAGCGGCCGGGATGGTTCGGCGCCTCGTCGATCCGGTCGAGGAACCACGGCCGGTGCGTCGCCAGGAGGATCGGTCGACCCGCCGCCGCGGCGAGCGTGGCATCCAGGAACGCCGCTTGCACATCCTCCGCAGGGTCGGCGGTGCCGAACAGCTGCGTGTTGAGGCCGATCAGGGTCCATGCGCCCGCCTCGACCGCCCACCATTCCAGGCCGATCACGTCGGCCCACAGCGCCCGCGACCCGGCGTTCACGGCAAACCGCTGGCCGGCGCCATCGGTGCGCGGGCCGTCGCCGATATCGTGGTTGCCGGGGATCGCCCGCCACGGCACGCCGAGCGCGTCGTGGGCGTCCCGTGCGACGGTCAGGTCCGCCGTGTCCAACGGCGCTTCGAACGCCATGTCGCCCAGATTGAGGACAAGGTCGGGGGACGCGTCGCGGACCCAATCGCGGCAGGCGACGAAATTAGCTGCAAACCACGGGCGCCGATCGGAAAGATGTGTGTCCGAAACGAGAACGAGGCGAAACGCCATGGCTGCATCCGAGTGATTGCTGTGTCATGATTGTGGCGATGATGCCGCGTCGGTGGCACCCATGTCCCTTACTCCGGGGACAACCGGCGTATCGATCCTTGCCCTCCTGGCCGGCGGAACGATAGTTCAGGATGATGAGTACGCTCCTACCCCAGTCGATCGTGCTCGGCAGCTTCGTCGGCGTCTATCTCCTGTTCCGCGCGAAACAGCTGATCTGCGACTTCTTCCTGCAGAACAACTGGATGGTGCACGGCAAGGCGCTGGATCAGGCGTGGCAGCTGCCGCTGGCGACCCATGCCGGGATCCATGCCGGGGGCACGCTCCTGATCGTGCTCGCGGTGGCGCCCGAACTGTGGTGGCTGGCTCCGCTCGACTTCGTGATCCACGGCATCGTCGACCGGATCAAGGCGATGAAGAGCCTGGGCGGACGCTATTCGATAGAGCAGTCCGCCTTCTGGCATGTCTTCGGCCTCGACCAGGAAGCCCACAACCTGACCCATCTCGCCTTCGTGGTCGTGATCGTCCTGCGGCTGACCGCCACCGCCGCGGCCTGACGCCCACCCGGCCGGACGGACGCCGGTCAGTTGACCTGCTTCTCGCGCCCCTCCCAGAACGGCTTTCTGAGTTCCCGTTTCAGGATCTTGCCGGACGGGTTGCGTGGCAGAGCGTCGGCGAAGTCGATCGATTTCGGCACCTTGTAGCCGGCGATGCGGGCCCGGGCATGGCCGATCAGGTCGTCGGCGGAGACCGCCGCCCCGTCCTTGGTCACCACGATCGCCTTCACCGCCTCGCCCCAGCGCGGGTCGGGCACGCCGATCACCGCGACGTCCGCCACGGCGTCGTGGCTGAACAGGGCGCTTTCGACCTCCGCCGGATAGACGTTCTCCCCGCCGGACACGATCATGTCCTTCACCCGGTCATGGATGTAGAGGTAGCCCTCCGCATCGAAGTATCCGGCGTCGCCGGAATGGAACCAGCCGTCCCGGATGGCCGACGCCGTCGCCTCGGGAAGGTTCCAGTAGCCCGGCATGATCTTCGGACCGCGGATCAGGATCTCGCCGACCTCCATCGCCGGCAGCTCGTTGCCGTCGCCGCCGACCACCTTGATCTCGAAATCGCCGAGCGGCTTGCCGACGGAGCGCATGCGCGCCGGGTTGTCCGGGTCGTGCTCCTCCGGCGGCAGGGCGGTCACCGATCCGTGCGCCTCGGTCATGCCGTAGAGGCCGATGAACTGGCAGCCCCAGCGCCCGACCGCCGCGCGCAGCAGGTCGAGCGGGATCGGCGAGGCACCGTAGAGCACGAGGTCGAGGGAGGAGTAGTCCGTCTCCGGCCCCTTCGGATGCTGCATCAGGAACAGGATCATCGCCGGCACCGCGAACACCTTGGTGATGCGCTGCTGCGCGATCGTCTCCAGCACCCGGCCGGCGTCGAACTCCGCCAGGATCACGGCCTTGCCGCCGCAGCCAAGGCACAGGATCGTCTGGCCGATGCCGCCGACATGGAACAAGGGCGCCATGACGATGCAGACGTCATCCGGCGTCCACCGGCCCATCGACGTGCCCTCCTGGGTGTCGAGGACCGACAGGAAGCCGTCGTGGACCAGCCGCGCGCCCTTCGGGTTGCCCGTCGTCCCGCTGGTGTAGAGCTGGATCAGGTCGTCGGCCCCGGCGACCTCGACCGGCGGCACGCTGTTCGGCTGGGCCGCGATCCAGCGATCATAGACCGGCCAGTCAGGCTCCGACGGGTCGAGGGCGATGACCAGGGCCAGGTCCGGAAGCTGGTCGCGGATCTCCCGGATCAGGGCGGCGTAGTCGCGCGAGACGAACAGCACCCGGACCTCGGCGTCCTTCAGGATGAAGGCGATCTCCGGCGGGGCGAGGCGCCAGTTGACCGGCACCATGACCGCCCCGACCTTGGCCGCCCCCAGGAAGCAGCGCGCGAACAGGTCGGATGAGCGGGCGAGATAGGCGACCCGTTCTCCCTTCCCGATGCCGGCGGCGGTCAGCGCATGGCCGGTGCGGTTGGCGTCCCGCTCGAAGTCGGCGTAGCTCGTCTCCCGCCCTTCGAAATGCATGGCGACCCGGTCCGGCCGGACGCGCGCATGATGGCTGAGGAGCCCGCCGAGGCTCCCGATCTCCTGTCGCAATCCCATGACCGGTCAGCCCAGGTTGCGGCGAAAGAGGGAGAGCATCCGCTCCCAGTGCCGTTCGGCGGCGGGCTTGTCGTAAAGGTCGCCACGCTGCGGGAAGGCGAACCCATGGTGCGTCCCCGGATAGTGTTCCAGCCGGTAGTTGGCACCGACCTCCTTCAGCCGGGCTTCCAGCTTGTCGAGCATCTCCTGCGGCGCGAACTCGTCGATCTCGGCGGCCGCGAAATACATCTCCGCCGTCGCCTTGTCGGCGATCAGGTGCGGGCTGTCAGGCTCGTCGGTGGCCATCTTGACGCCGTAGTAGGACGCCATCGCCTTGATCCGGTCCGGGTGGGTCGCCGCCGCCGACAGCACGAACTGGCCGGACATGCAGTAGCCGACGACGCCGACCGCGCCTGGCTTCGCCGCCGCTTCCTTGGCCAAATGTTCAAGCATGGCCGCGGTATCGACCAGGACCTTGGCGTTGGTGAGGCTGTTCATCCAGCCCCACATCTTCTTGCGCTCTTCCTTTTCCCAGGGGTTGATCGCGTAGTCGCGCGCCTCCCGGTAGTACATGTTCGGCATCATCACGAAGTAGCCGCAGGTCGCGATGCGCCGGACCATGTCGCGCAGTTCCTCACGGATGCCGGGCGCGTCCATGTAGAACAGCACCGGCGCGAACGGCCCGCCCTCGTCCGGATGGCAGATGAAGGTGTCCATCACGCCATCCGACGTCGTGATGTCGATGGTCTTTTCCTGCAACGCTCGGTCCTCCCCCTGGCCGATCGCCGGTTGGCGGCGGCCGTGTCCAGACGACCTTGTGCCGGCCGCCTTCGTTATGGGGCCAGAGGTTAGGGGAGGGAGATGACGCCGCGCAACGGATCTCGGCAACGCGGCGGGCGAAGTTCAATCGGCGGCGTCTTGAGCCTCGGTTTTTTGCCTGCAACCAAAAGGATTGCATGCCGCTTTGGAGCCCGCCGGGACGTTGAGACGTGGACTGCGGCGCATATGGCATCAAGGCCATGTTGGCCGTCAGTAGCCGGTGGCCCACGCCGTCAGGATCGCCTGTTCCAGCGCCCGCGCGCGTCCACGCCAGGTCCGTGCGCCGCGCGGCCGGGTCAGGGCCCGCGGGTCCATGGCGGCGTCGAGTTCCGCCCGCCGGGCGACATCCGAGACATAGATGGCGAAGCCGAGTTCACGGCCGCCCGCGGTATCCATGAAGCCGGCGAAGCCGCGGCCGAAATAGACCGTGCCCGACTTGCCGACGATCGCCATCGGCTCGGCCTCGCCACCGAGCTCGGCCTGGGCCTCGGCCAGCGCCTCGCCCCAGCGGACCGGGCGCAACAAGTCGCGGAAACGGTCGCCGCCCATCTCCAGCCGGCGGCCGTGGGCGAGGATGACCGCGGTCTGGAAGGGCGTCGCGCGCGAGGCGCTGGAAAGCCCGGAGTGATTGTCGACGATGTAGGATGACCAGTCCAACATAGGATAGCGCGCCTGGAACCACCCGGACATGACGCCCGCGGACCCGACGAGGGAGCGGGGTTCGCCGGACAACGCACGGGTTGCGGCAAGCCCGATCAGTTCCGCCGACATGTTGTTCGAATAGCGCAGCACCTGCTGGGCGATGACGTCGAGCGGCGCGCTGGCCTTTTCAGCCGCAAGGCGCGCACCCGGGCCGGGTCGGCCCGGCACGGGGAACGGCAGGGCG
>CAYNIS010000042.1:0-13819 GCA_964397055.1 uncultured Rhodospirillaceae bacterium
GAGGAGATCGCTGGCGAGCGGGACGGCGATCGGGCCGAGGCAGTGGTTGCCCGGGGTGATCCGGGCGACCGGTTCTCCCCGCCAGGTGATGCGGCCGTCCGGCTGCAGGGAGAAGGCGGTGTCGGGTTCCGCCACCAGGCGGCCGACACGCGCCGTGATCTCGGTCTTGAGCGCGCGCCGGGCGGCGGTCATCAACGCCCGGGCGTCCTCCCCGGAGACGCCGCTGTCGGGGCGGAAGCGGAAGCCGTCGAGGCGGCCGACGAAGTGCCCCTCCACCACCACCTCTCCGGACGGGCGCACCCCGGCCAGGATCTCCGACCCGCTGGCGAGGGTGCGCGCCAGCATGGCGGAGCGCTTGTCGACGAAGCGCTGGGTCAGTTTCTCATGCAGCGCGTCGGACAGCCGGTCCTCGATCGCGCGCGCCTTGTCCTGCCAGTGGCGCGGGTCGGCGAGCCAGTCGGAGCGGTGCGAGACATAAGTCCATGTGCGGACATGGGCGATGCGGCTGACCAGGGCGTCGATATCGCCCTCGGTGTTGTCCAGGCGGTTGACCTGACCGGCCACCCAGTCGACCGGGAGGCGGGCACTCGGCCCGTTCAAATGGAGGAAGATGTGGGTGAGGAGGCGCGTGTGGTGGTCGGACATGACCTTGCGGAAGTCCGGGATTTGGCAGACCTCCCACAACAGCCGAACCACCGAGGGATGGCGGCAGGCCGCCTGGATCTCCTCCTCCTGGGCGAGCACCTGAAGTGCCTCGTGGTCGTCGCCATGGCGGGCGCGGTGCAGGAAGGGCAGCGGCGCCGGCGCCTCGAGCGAGCGCAGGAGGGTGCCCGGCGAGCGGAAATCGAGGTCGACATTGCGCCACATGATGGAGGTAACGGCCGGGAACTCGTGCCCCTCAACCGCCTCCACGATCTCCTGGTCGATCTCTCCGACATCGGCCGTGGTGCCGAAGGTGCCGTCGGCGGTGTGGCGCCCGGCGCGGCCGGCGATCTGGGCGATTTCCGTCGTCCTCAACCGGCGCGAGCGATGGCCGTCGAACTTGCCGAGGCGGGCGAACGCGACATGGTCGATATCCATGTTGAGGCCCATGCCGATCGCATCCGTCGCGACCAGATAGTCGACCTCCCCCTCCTGATACATGCCGACCTGGGCATTGCGCGTGCGCGGGCTCAGCGCTCCCAGCACGACCGCGGTGCCGCCGCGCTGGCGGCGGATCAGTTCGGCCATGCCGTAGACGTCGGAGGCGGAGAACGCGACGACCGCGGAACGCGGTACCAGCCGGGTCAGCTTCTTGTAGCCGGAATAGGTCAGGTCCGACATGCGGGTGCGGGTCACGAATTCGACCCCCGGCACCAGTTTCTGGATCAGAGGGCGCATGGTGTCGGAGCCCAGGAACAGCGTTTCCGCCTCCCCGCGCGCATGGAGCAGGCGGTCGGTGAAGATGTGGCCGCGTTCCGGGTCGGCCGACAGCTGAACCTCGTCGACGGCGAGGCATTCGACCGGCCGGTCGAGCGGCATGCTCTCCACCGTGCAGGAGAACCAGCGCGCCCCGGGCGGGACGATCTTCTCCTCCCCCGTCACCAAGGCGACCTGGCCCGGCCCCTTGATCTTGACCATGCGGTCGTAGTTCTCGCGCGCGAGCAGGCGCAAGGGGAAGCCGATCATGCCGGAGGCGTGGCCGAGCAGCCGTTCGATCGCGAAATGGGTCTTGCCGGTATTGGTCGGGCCGAGCACCGCGATGATGCGATGGCCTCTGGAAGGGGCCCCGGCTGACGGGGTCCTGGGGGCGATGTCCGTCATGGCTCGTCCCTCCCTCATGCGGTGCGTCACACCGCAGCAGCGGGAGCCTGCTGCGATGCAAAACCCTGACCGGGGAGAAGCCTCGCATCCCGGAGTCAGGTGCGCAAGGCCGGATCCGCGAGGTACCGTAAATCCAACCATTAAGCCGAGGTTAATGCTACTTCAGATAGTATCGGTCGTTGTCCCGCCATAGGCCCCCATCCCGAAAGGTCGGCCGCATGTCCCTCCCGCAACGCCACCGCGACACCCGCCGCATCGTCGCCGCAGCCCTCGGTCTCGCGATCGCCGCAAGCCCCGCCGTCGCCGAGGACTTCCTGCCGGTCGACGCGGAGAATGCCGCGAAACTGGCCGAAAGCCTCAACCGGCTGAGCTGGACCCAGGGGCCGAGCTATGTGCCCTTCGCCGCGATCGACAGCAACGGCACGGTCGAAGTGACTGCGGACGGTGACGGCTACAGGGTCGCGCTGCCGGCTTCCACCCTGTCCGTGCATCCGGTGTTCTGGGGTGCCGCCGACATGCCCGGACTTGCCGGCGAACTCGTCGACGTCATCACCCCGGCGCATCACGCCCGTGCCGTGCCGCTGGGCGACGGCCTGGTCCGGATCGAGGGCTCGACCATCGACGGGGTCGTCGCCTTCCACCCCGATGGCGACGAACTCGGCGGGGCGAGCTTCACCCTCGACCCGTCGACGGCGTATGTCCTCGACACGCGAAACGAGATCGTCCGCTCGGTCGACAAGGCCGAGACCGAGCGCGTCGAGTGGCTGCGCGGCCGCGAGGCCGACAGCCTGTCCGAGCGGTTGGAGATCACCCGTCGCGCGGATCCGGCCGCGGACGGCTCCTGGCGCTTGACCGAGGTCATCCGGGTGCTCGGCACGCGAGCCTCGAACGATGCCGGGTTCGTGGTCTCCCAGGACGGCCAGGCGATCGAGATCGAGATCGACGGCGTCGATCTCGATGCGTTCAACGAGGCGACGCGCATTCTCTCGGCGGGACCCGGGACCCTGGGCCCGGCCTTTGGCGGCATGCCTTTGGCGGCATGGACCGGCCACCGTTCGAGGCCGTCACGGTTTCGCTTCGTGCCGACGGGATGTCCTTCATGGCGCCGCAGTTCGGCGATACCCTGCACCTGCCGTTCGCCGGCGTCGACATAACCGTCGAACGCAGCGAGGCGGACCCGGCGATGGCGCGCCTGCACCTCGCCTACGCTCATGACGGGCTGAGCTACACACATGACGCGCAGGAGAACCCGGCGGCACCGCGCACGGCCGATGTGAGCCTCGGGATCAACAACGTCGAAGCGGACCGCCTCTGGCAGGTGATCACACATTTCCTGGCCGAACCGCCCGATTTCTCGCGCCCGCCACCGCCGGTCCTCCTGGAGTTCGGGGAGACCAATCTCGCGAACGGGGCGCGCCTCTCGGTCGACCGCCTGACCTTCGCCGGCGACGGTTTCACGATCACCGGCACCGGCGGGTTCGCCCAGCAGCCGGACGCCGCGACGCCGATCGGCGGGGCGTTCGAGATGGAGATCCTGGGCCTCGATCAACGGGTGCGGGCGGTGGGCGAAAGCCCGACCCTCCAGGCGGGGTTGCCGATGCTGTTCACCGTGCGCGGCCTGGGCGATCGGATCATCGGCGCCGACGGCTCGATCGCGGGCTACCGCTTCTTGGTGGAGATCGGCGACGACGGCGTTGCCCGGCTGAACGGCCTCGATCTGGGGGCGGTGGTCAGCGCGGTGATGCCGACGTACCCGTCCGGGCCGCGGGGCGACGACCTGCCGGCGTGCCCGGCCCCGCCGCTGGAAGACCTGCGCGAGTCCTGAAGGCGTGCGCACAGGAGACAGGGGGCGATCATGCACTTTCCGCTTCTGGTCATCAGCGCGGATCCGTCGGACGAGACGATCGCCACCCTGATGCGGCCGTTCTTCGACGTTCGCACGGTGCCGCCGGAGACCCCGTTCCCGACCGAGTATCTCGTCTTCCACGATCTTGAGGAACAGGCCCGCGCGACCTGGGAGCGGTCCTGCTACCGGCGCTGGTCGGGATGGTTCGGGCGCGTCCTCAGCCTCGAGGAGATGATGGAGAGGGCGGACCCGGAAGCCGGCCCGGCCGACTGGCTGTTCCGACCGTCACGCGGCTGTTCGATGGTGACCCCGCCGGTCCGCGACCTCTACCCCCGGTTCGAGGACTCGCCCGCCTACCTCGCCTGCCTCGATGCCGACTTCGACCCCGACTCCAAACGCCGCGGGGCCTGGATCAACCCCAACGCCCGCTGGGACCACTACACCCTCGGCGGCAGCTGGCTCGGCATGCTGGTGGCCAAGCCCGGCGCCAACAGCGCGGTCAAGGGAGAGGCCGACGGCCTGTCGCCATTCGAACGGGAGGAGTTCGAACGCCTGAAGCGGGAGGTCGACGCGGACATCCAGCCGGCGATGGCGGCGGATCCGGACCAGCATCCGCGCGGCTGCGACCAGGTCCGGGTCGGCGAGATCGACTTCGAGGAGATGGTGAAGTTCCACAGCCAGCGCGGGCTGCGCCGATGGGCGGCACTCCAGGAAAAGCTGAGCGGCCTCGACGGGCCGATGCTGTGGCACGGCGTTTGGGTGGAGCCCTGGGCCGTACCGTCGGAGGAGGAGTTCCTCGCCGTCGCCGGGCGCCCGTCGACCGGTGCCGTTCTGCTCGGCGGGCAATGGTACGACGTCGACGAGGGCACGTACTGGTACACGAACCGGCCGCGCACCCTGGACGAGGTGCCGCCCGACCCGCGCGAGGCCTGGCCGCACGAATGGCTGTCGCTGGTCTCCAACCTCCATCCAGACGTCACGGTCACCATCCTCGACTGCCACATGTAGGGCTGCGCCGGCGCTTGCACTTGGTGGTATAAGCTGCGGTCATCGTCCGATGCCCTTGGGGGGCCGACGCCGATGGTCCGTCTTCCGATCGTTGCCACCTTCCTGCTGGCCGGGCTGTTCGCCGCGTCGCCGGCGCCTGCGCGACCGGCCGCGGGCTCGCCGTCGCCGGCCGCCCTCCAGACACTCGACGCCGCCGGGGCGGCGGCATTCGGGGACCTCTACGACCAACAGCTCTGGGCCATGGCGCCAGGGCTGGTGCCGCGCTTCGAGATTGAAACCACGGCCCCGACGCGGGCGGTCCCGGCCGGCGATCACTATCTGGTGACCCTGCCGGAACTGCGCCTCAAACCGATCACGCCGGGCGACGGGCCGCCGCCGGTGGTCCTCGTCTCCCCCGGGATCGAAGTCCGCGCCTTTCCCGTCGACGGCGGCCTCTGGCAGATCGAGAACCGGGCGAGCGACCGGCTGCTGCTGGAAGACGGCAGCGGCACCAGTCTCGGCGCCGGCACCTGGCAGCTCGACGGGCCGCAGACCTGGATCTGGGACCCGAACGCCGCCCTCCTGCGCCGCGTCACCTCGGTCGAAACCGACGTCGTCCACGACTTCGACGCGATCCTGCCCAACGGCCGCACCCGGCGCACGGTCTTCAGCCGCGAGGCCGAGCCCGGCGCCGACGGCTGGCGGCTTTCGGAAGCAATCGAATGGCAGGACCGCGACGTGCTGTTGAGCCCCGGCCTCGGCGTCGCCATGGACCTCTACCGTACCGAGTTCGTGCTGGAGGGGCTGGACTGGGCCGCGGTCACTCCGGCCGTGCGGGCGATGGTCGGCGGCACCGGCGACTTCCTCGCCAGGGCGCGGGCGATCCTTGCGAGCCCGCTCGACCGGCTGGTCATCAGGCACCGCGCGGAGGGCTTCGTCGTCGAGCTCTACGACACCGGGGAGACCTTCCGCCTGCCCGGTTTCGCCGGCACCCTGGCGATCGGCCGCAGCGAGGCCGACGCCCGGCACGTCGACATCCGGATGAACGCCGCCCAGCGCGGGCTGCGCTACACCCACCAGGGCCGCCCGACCCCGGTGGTCCCGGGCGAAGCGCAAGTGACCGCGACGATCGAGGGGCTCGACGCCGATCTCCTGTGGCGCGCCTATGTCGACAGCTGGGACCCCGGATTCCAGGCCCCGGGGAAGCTGCGCCGCCCCGCGCTCGCCGCCCTCGCCACCGCCGCCAGGGTTCGCGGGGCCGGCCTCACGATCGACCGCCTGGCGCTAATCGGCCCGGATTTCGAGTTCCGGATGCGCGGCGCCATCCAGCTGGATGCGACGGCGCCCGGCGGCTTCACCGGCCGCCTGCAGGCACGCGTGCTCGGCCTCGACGGCCTGGTCACCGACCTCAGCCTGACGCCGACGCCGGGGGTTCTGTCCCAACCGCTGGGCTGGGCCCGCGACCTGGGCCTGCCGCTGGAGGACGCGACCGGTCGTCTGATCGGCCGCGAATACGAGATCGTGGCAACGGGCGATGGCCCGCCGATGCTGAACGGGGCGGACATGACGCCGCTCGTTAACGTCTTGGTTGGCGTTTTGGCGCAGCAATAGCGCCGGCCTCGACCATTTGCGGCCGAGGCCGTTTTCGGCAGCACCGCCATGGTTTCGTCCATCTCCGGCGCCACGGTCGGAAACCCGCCGCCCCTCACGGCCCCGTTGTTGGAGTGTCCCCGATGTTCGTCAGGTCCACCGCCGCCAGCCCGACAGCCGCGGCTGCCGCGGTCGTCTTCGCCGCGTCGACGGCGCTTGCCGCCCCGCCCGTGGACGCCGACGGTGCCGAAGCGCTCGAGCGCCTGATCGAGACCGAACTGCCCATCTGGGTGCCCGCGGAAAGCCCGGATGCCGAGATCGAGTGGTCCGGCGACGTGACGGTGGAGGCCGACGGCGACGCCTATCGGCTGACCCTGCCGGATTTGATCCTGAACCTCACCGCGACTGGCGACATGGTCGACGTCGACGGGCTGACCGCCCGGCTCACCCCGCTCGACGGCGGGCGTTGGCAGGTCGATGCCGACCTCGGCGACGGCGTCCTGGTGTTCGACGAGATCGGTGTTGCGGTCGGCGCGATCGATTTCGACAGCTTCGAGATGAGCGGCCTGTGGGACGAGCGCTTCCAGATGTTCCTGGAGATGGACAGCACGATTTCCGGCCTGTCGATGACCTACGAGCGCGATGAACTGGAACTCACCGTCGACCGCATCGAGATGAAGCGGGAGATGCGCGAAGAGGCCGACGGCTGGGTCGCCGACGAGGCCGGGATCATCGACAACCTCGTCACCGTCAACAGCCGCGAGGCGCTGCGCATGGAGTTCGGCCGCGTCCTGGTCGAAGGCAGTGCCGAGCGAATCGACCTCGATCTGGTCGCCGATTTCTCCGACGCGCTGCGCGATCTCAATGCCGGGATCGAAACCGGCGCCTTCGATGCCCTGGTCCAGGATGGCGGCGACCGGGGAGTTCCGGTCGGCGAGGGCTTTTTCCGCCTGACCGTGGAAGAGATCGTCACGTCCGGCGCCATCATGCCGTCGGTCCTGATCGTGCCGCGCATCCAGATGGGGGCGTCGATCGACGCGATGGACAGTGCCGCCAGCAGCGGCCGGCTGGTCGTCGACTACACCCACCAGGGCATCGAGTTCGACCCGCCGCTGCCGGAACCGGACCTGACGGTTACCGACGCCGACTGGGACATCAGCCTGGAGAACCTGCCGGCCGAGGTTCTGTGGTCGCTGATGATGGAGGCCCAGGGCTATGGCACCGGCGGGGCCGGTACCCTGCTCGCGATGACCGGGCTCGGCCCCGCGGCCCTCGAGGCGATGGCGGAGGCCGGCGTGGTCGTCAGCCTGAACCAGGGGGAGATGACCGGGCCGACGGTTTCCAGCGAGAGCAATGGCGCCCTTCTCTTCGACACCGCGGCCGCCTATGGCCTCACCGGCGGCATCGTGACCGACATCGCCGGCCTGGCCGACCTGCGCGCGGCAATCGGCAACCGGCCGGATCTGGCGCCGATGATGCCGGTGATCCTGGCCTTGAGCGGCTTCGGCGAGCCGGCGGTCAACGAAGCGGGGGAAAGCGTCCTGCGGTTCCGCGCCCAGATCGACGAGGCCGGGCGCTTCCTGGTCAACGACACCGATTTCGCCGCGCTCATGCAGCTGTTCGGCGGGCTTGGGGCGATGCCGCAATAGGCATCCTGCGGCGGATCAAGGAGGGGGCTTGCCGTGGCCGACGATCTCGACCCGCCGGCCCTGATCCGGCGCTTCTTCAAGGTCCAGGAGGAAAAAGACCTCGCCGCCTGGGCCAGGTTGTGGACGGAGGATGCGGTGATGCGCATCCCCTATGCACCACCGCCCTACCCGTCGGTCCTAGAAGGGCGCGACAGCTTCCTGCCGATCTTCCGGGAACTGTTCGCCGGCTACGGGGCGGTCAGCATTCCGCGGGTCGAGGTCTATCGCGCGGTCGAGGACCCGGCGGTGTATGCGGCCGAATGGGACGTCTCGATCGAGCTGAAGGCGACCGGTCTGGTCTACGACAGCCTCAATTTCGGGCGGTTCCGGTTCCGCGACGGGCGCATTCAGGAATTCGTCAACGTCTTCGATCCGCTGAAGTTCTCGCGCGCCGCCGGGGTCGATCTCTCCGCCAGCTTCTGACCAGTAGCTCCTGGTAGCAGGTCAGGAGGCGGCGGCCGGGGCCCCCTTGGCGAGCAGGTCCGCCGGATCAGCACCCGCGTCGATCCTGGACTGGAGGAGCGAGACCGGGGCCGGCGGCGCCTTGCCCTCCTTGTCGACACCGAAATAGATCGTCGTGTGCGGGAACGGGATCTCGATCCCGAGCTCGTCGAAACGCTTCTTCAGCCGACGCAGGTACTCGCGCCCGACCGCCCATTGCTTGATCGGGCGGGTCCTGATGCGCGCCTTGATGACGACCGCACTGTCGGCGAACGCATCGACCCCCAGCATCTCGATCGGTTCCAGGATCTCAGGCCCCAGGTCCCGATCCTTCTGAAGGTCGGACCCGACCTCCTTCATCACCTTCATCACCTCGTCGCAGTCCTCGCGATAGGCGACCCCCATGTCGATCAGGTAGTAGGAGAAGTCCTTGGTGTAGTTCTTGACCGACGTCACGTCGCTGAACGGCACGGTGTGGACGTTGCCGGACAAGTCGCGCAGCTTGATGGTCCGGATGGTCATTTGCTCGACCAGTCCGCCATGGCCGCCGACCTCGACCACGTCGCCGACCGCGATCGAATCCTCGGCCAGGATGAAGATGCCGGTGATGATGTCCTTGGCCAGGGTCTGGGCGCCGAAACCGATGGCGAGACCGACGACACCGGCACCGGCGATCAGCGGTGTCGTGTCGACCCCGATTTCGGTGA
Source organism: uncultured Rhodospirillaceae bacterium (assembly GCA_964397055.1). Classification (GTDB taxonomy): domain Bacteria; phylum Pseudomonadota; class Alphaproteobacteria; order CAYNIS01; family CAYNIS01; genus CAYNIS01. The sequence continues at coordinate 9,063 of CAYNIS010000042.1, forward strand.
GCACGACAAGCACGGTGATCGCCACCAGGGTGAACCAGAGGCCGTTGCGCAGCATCGGCAGCAACGTGCGCACCCGCGCCGACCGCTCGACCCTGACCCCCGCCCGGTCGGCGCCGGCGAGATAGTGCTCGATCATCATCGAGATCAGCTCCCAGACGGCGACCGCCACGACGACGACGATGAGCACGGAGGTGATCCGGGCGACAGCTCGCCGCCCGAGCTCGCTCTGGGCCGCGTCGAGCAGGCGCAGGTCCCAGGCATCGCCGATCATCAGGAGGGCTGCGACCCAGGCGATCGCGACCAGCGTGCGGTGCAAGAGCGGGACATAGCGGTTGGCGCGCGCCTCCAGCCCCGGGTACTGGGCCTCCAGGTCGGCGGATACCGAAAAGCCGCGACGGATCAGGCGGTCGAGGACGAACTGAACGAAACGGGCGAGTGCGACAAGCGCAAGAGAGGCCAGGGTTGCCTGGACCACGCGCTGCAGCCCTTCGTGGAAGTCGAGCAGCAGAATTCCGTAGCAGACCACGAAGTAGATGATGGCGAGCACATGCCAGACGCCGGCGAGCTGGTTGCGCACCCGCGACATCGCCTTCACCTCGATCCGCTCTTCGATCATCTGGCTGGAGACGACTTCGTCGCGCTCGGCGTCCTCCTCGACGGCGCCGTCGCTCGAAACCGCCCCCGCGTCGACGGCGGGCTGCGCCGGGGCGACCAGCGGCCCCTCATCAACCGGACGGGCGAAGAGCGAGGTGTCGTCGTCGCTGCGGATCCAGGCGGCAACGGCCTGACGATTCTGCAGGGTGAGGAGGATCAACAGGCCCGTGACGACAAGGCCGACGAGGTTCTGCAGCGCCTCCGTCGCCGGTTCGCTGATCGCCAGGATGTCCGCGATGTAGCAGAGTGCGACACCATAGACGGTGACCAGGGTCAGCCGGCGCGTCCAAACCTTGAGATAGGCCGCACTCTCGCTCGGCAGCCGGATGAGGCGCAGGCCCGGGGCCCGGGGCATCAGGAGGAGACGCAGGGCGACGTCGATCAGATTGGCGATGATCGAGCTGTTGACCAGGACGTAGGCGATCAGCTGGGCGTGCCTGTTGTCCTCCAGCCGTGACATCCCGGCATAGGCGACGATGGCGAACATGATCGTCGGCAGGAGATCGAGGATCGCGTGCAGGAAGATCGCCGTCGCCCGGGAGAAGGCGTTGGTCGGCACCACCGTCTCCAGCCGGCGCAGCGGCCGGCGGATGGCGTAGCGTGCGGCGATGCGGGCGAGGATCGCGAGCCCGAAGACTGTGGCAATGCCGGCGAGAACCCCGGACCAGTAAAGGCGCTGGGTCTCCTCGAATACCATCTGGTTGAGGCGGGAACCGATCGCCGGCAGGTCTCGATAGGCGGCGACGAACACCCGACCCTGGTCCTCCAGCGTGTCGAGATGAGTGTTCAACCGCGTGAGGAAGAGGACCGACAGAGCCTCGATCAGGGATGCTTCCTCAGCACTCTCGCCAGTCGATTGAGCGGGCAGCAGCAGCCGCAGGTTCTCGACCAGGCGCGCGCGTTCGGCGTCATCCTCCAGCGTCTCGATCAGCGCTTCGACCGCCGGCGGATCGCGCGGGGCAGCGTCGGTAATCGCGGCGGTGCGCGACGACACACCCGCCCCCTCTGGCGGGTCGGCACGCGACGCAGGGCTGGCCAGGGTGAGCGCCAGGAGGGCGACGACGAGCGAGATCGTTCGAATCACGGGGCGAACCTCTGTTGAGCTGGAAGCAGGCGACCGGGCGCCTTGGCAACGCCGACCCGCTCCTGCCGGTTCGGCGGCGCTAACTTATGCGGTCTCGACCGGCTAGTCGAATGCCCCTTCCACGCAGAGGGATGTTGCGCGATCCCGCCGATCAGGATGCCAGATGCGAGAGCCCGGGCGGTTGTGTCTGCGGGCGATTTGGGGTTCATGATCCCCAACCGGCGGTTCCTGCCGCCGGGAGGGCCTCATGTATCAGCGGCAGCCGAGTGGGACAGTTCCGGACGCGATGAAGATCGATCGTTACGAAGTCCAGGCGGAACTCGGCCGCGGTGCGATGGGCATCGTCTACAAGGCGCATGACAGCTCGAACGACCGTCTGGTGGCGCTGAAGACGATGCACGCGTCCCTCGACCTCGACGACGAGGAGGACGCGACCGCGCTCGCCCGGTTCGAGCGGGAGGCCCTGGCCGCCGGCCGCCTGACCCACCCCGGTATCGTCGGCGTCTACGACACCGGCATCGACCAGGGCGCGCCCTACATCGCGATGGAATACGTGGAGGGCAAGACGCTCAAGCAACTGATCGAGAACGACCAGCGCCTGCATTGGCAGACCGTCGTCTCGATCCTGTCGAAGCTGCTGGAAGCGCTCGACTATGCCCACAACCTCGGCATCGTTCACCGGGACGTCAAGCCGGCCAACATCATGGTGTCGGTGACCGGCGATCCGAAGATCATGGATTTCGGTGTCGCCCGGATCGAGAACTCGACGTTGACCCGGCTCGGCGACATTCTCGGCACGCCGGCGTATATGGCGCCGGAACAGATCTTCGGTCAGATCGCGGACCAGCGCGCCGACCTGTTCTCGACCGGGGTCATGCTCTACGAACTCCTGGTCGGGCAGAAGCCGTTCCGCGGCAACCCCAGCCAGGTGATGAGCAAGGTCCTGAACGACGAGCCGCCGGCGCCGTCGACAGCGGATCCGCGCACCCCCGTTCCCTTCGACGGGGTCGTCAAGCGCGCCCTCGCCAAACGCAAGGACGACCGCTTCCAGTCCGCGCGCCAGTTCAGGGCGGCCCTGGAAGAGGCGGCGCGGGCCGCCGCCGGCGAAACCGGCATGGCGGCCCAGCCCGCAACGGCGGAGGATGCCGCGGCCCAGGCCGAAACCCTGCCCTATCCCGACACCGCCCCGGCTGTCGAAGTCGCCCGGCTGATCTGCCTCGACACGACCCTGTTGCGGGGCACGCCGGACAGCTTCTCGATCCTTCTCGACGCGCCTGGAGAACGGATCGTCGGACGCGACAAGACGGCGTCCGCCCGCATCGACGCGCCGGTCGTCTCCCGCCAGCATGCGCGCCTGACCAGCGAGGACGGCGGCTGGATGATCCACGATCTCGAATCGACCAATGGCATCTACGTGAACGGCCAGAAGGTGACCAGTGCCCGCCTGCACCACAACGACGTCATCCGGTTCGGACCGGCGGCGTTCCGCTACGAGGTCATCCGTGCTTGAGGGCAGCCGGGGGCTGTGAAGATCGGGGAGGAAAGCGAACCATGACCGACACCGTGATCCGAACGCCGGCGCCGCCACAGACGGATGCCGAGATTCGCATCTTCCCGGCCGGAACGCCGATCTTCCGCGAAGGCCACCCGGCCGACGCCGGCTACCTGATCAATCAGGGCCTGGTCGAGATCTCGGCCCGGCGCAACGGCGTCAACCGCACGATCGCGATGCTGGGACCCGGCAGCCTGTTCGGGGAACTGGCGCTGATCGACGACGGCCTGCGCGTGGCGACGGCGACCGCGCGGGAAGCGACCGAGGTGGTGGTGATCCCGCGCGAACTGGTGCAGCAGAAGCTGGAGGCCGCCGACCCTTTAATCGCCCGTCTGTTGTCGACCCTGCTCTATCGCTTCCGGGCGACCCACCATGAACGCCTGAGCCTGCTCGCCCAGGCCGACGACGGAAAGGATGCGCAATGAGCGCCCACGCCTTTCGCTTTCCCGCGATCGACGGCGGGGACGACATCGACCTGGCGGCCTTTGCCGGGCGCCCGGTCCTGATCGTCAACACCGCGTCCGAATGCGGGTTCACGCCGCAGTATGCCGGGCTGGAGGCGCTGTGGCAGCGTCACCGCGATGCCGGCCTGGTGGTCGTCGGCGTGCCGTCCAACGACTTCGGCGGCCAGGAACCGGGCACCGATGCGGAGGTCGCGGCGTTCTGCGAGAGGCGCTTCCGTGTCACCTTTCCGCTGTCCGCGAAACAGGCGGTGATCGGCGGCGACGCCCACCCGTTCTTCCGCTGGCTTACGCAGGAAATCGGAGAGGCGGCGGCCCCGCGCTGGAACTTCCACAAATACCTGCTCGACGGGGCGGGTGACCTGGTCGACATCTACCCCTCGCGCACCGCCCCGGACGACCCGGCGCTGGCAGCCGCGATCGCCCCGCTCCTCGCCCCCGCAAGCTGACCGACAGGAACCGCGCGCCATGCTGATTGCGCAGATCACCGACAGCCATGTGGTCGAGGAAGGCACCAAGGCGATCGCCGGGCGGGTCGACACCAATGCCTATCTCGACCGTGCCGTCGCCTTCGTGAACGCGCTCGACCCCGCGCCGGATCTCGTTATCCACACCGGCGACGTCATCAACGACGAGCGGGCGGCCCAGTACGACGCGGCGGTCGCGCGTCTCGGCAAGCTGACGGCGCCGCTCTATGCGATCCCGGGCAACCACGACGACCGGGAGGCCATGCGCATGGCGCTCGGCGGGCTGGGGGCGGTACCGTCGGCGGAGGAGACGCTCTGCCACACGGTGGAGGACTTCGCGGTCCGGCTCATCTGCCTGGATACCCAGGAGCCGGGCAAGCCTCACGGCGTGCTGGACGACGTCCGCACGCGCTGGCTGGCCGAACGGCTGGCCGAACAGTCGGACCGGCCGACGATCATCGCCATGCACCACCCGCCGTTTCTGACCGGCATCGCGCATATGGACGCGATCCGCTGTTTCGAGGTCGACGGCCTCGCCC
>CAYNIS010000043.1:0-13803 GCA_964397055.1 uncultured Rhodospirillaceae bacterium
ATTAACCCAGTTTTTTTATTTTCTGAGCGCGAAGCCGCGGTCGCGGCGATTGCGAACGCGGAGGCGGAGGTCGCGGCCATCCGCCAGAGGCTCGAAGCCATCTCCGGTCAGGTGCCGGCCGATGCCGCCCTGACCCCCGCCCAGGAGTCGGCGCTGGAGGCGAAGCCGGATCTCGTCACCCTCGCCGAGGTGGTCCTGGGCTTCCGGCGCTTCACCGTCACCTATGGCAGCCCCGATGACGCGGTCACCGCGGCCGGCGAGCCCCCGGCGGAGGAGATTCGGGCCGTGTTCGGCGACAAGGAGACGTTCACGCGTCTCCGCAATCAGCGGAACAGCGACCTCGCGATCGACTATCGGGTCCTCCAGGCGTTGAACACCCAGGTCGAGAACAACGACATCCTGATCATCAATACCTGGCAGAAAACGCTTTAGACGGCTTGTGACGGGGCAAGGGCACGGTCCAGGCTGCGGCGGCCGGCCAACTTCCGGCCGAGCGGACACAGTCCGGCGCTTTGCTCAGCTGCTTTGGATCGAGAGCCCGGTGCCGTGCGCAGACCGAGGGCATTGTGCCGGGTCGCCGCAACACGGGCGTCACCCTCCCGGACACGACCGGCAGCCAAATAGTCAGGCGAATCCGGTCGGGTCGCAGCCACCTGGAGAGCGGCGCGTTCGTACCCGTGCGGCCTGTCGCGTTCCTGCAACGACCCTCCAGGAAAGCTTCAGTAGTCATTGATTGCATTGGTCGATGGCGTAGCGCGTGCGACACACATGTGGTAACGCCGTCATGATGGGTTTTGTGGGAGGAGCTCTGGCGTAGGTTCCGCTGGGAGGGCGCGCGTTTTCGGGGATCGCGTTCCAACGGAACCCGACAGGCCGGCATTGGGGGTGTCGTCGCGTGGGTGAAAAGCAATGTCTGGGGGGAGCGGTGACCTGTGAGGCCTCGCGCCGGCCCCGTCGGCGATCCGCCGCAGCCGGCGGTGCGGCTCCCTGGCTCATCGCCGCGGCCATTGCCGCCGGCCCGGCCGGTTTCCCGTTCGCATTGGCGCCATCCCCGGCTCAAGCCCAGACCGCTGACGAGGCGGCTGCCAGATCTGACGACACGTCATCGCCCGCCGGTGGCCCCGAACGACTGGAAGTCGATTGGCGATCGGTCATTCCCGGGGAAACCGACGTCAACGTCGCGGTCCTGTTGCGACAGGCGGTCCTGGTCCAGCGCGAAGGTGCGCTCGGCAAGGTCTTCGGCTGGGACGTCGCGGAAGAGCCGTTGTCGATGATCCTGGACAACGCGAACCGCGACAACCTGACCATCCGCATCGCCGAAATCGACAACGCGATCGCCGAGGAGACCCGGATCCAGGCGGACTCTGCTTTCGACACCACGGTGACGCTCGGCTGGTCGTACACGCGGAACGATGCGAATCCGCGCCAGGCGGTGATCAGCCGGCCCCGGTCCGATCAGCCCGAGGGCGACGAGATCGAGGGCGAGCTTGCCGGCCTCGACACCGTGGTCATCGGCTGCATCTTCATCGACGGCGAACTGATCAATCCGATCGACGACACCGCCGACGACCAGAACGCGACGGACGGCTGTTTCAACCCGGGGTTCGGTGAGAACGGAACCGAACTCACGACCGAGGTCGAGTTCGCCAGCGGCGAGACCGAGCCCGCTGACTTCTCCTGGACCGGCAGCGCCTCGGTGTCGAAGCTGTTTCCCTGGGGCACATCGGGCGGCATCACCCTGTCGTCGACGTTCCGCCACCGGTCCAGCTATGCGATCACCGAGTTCCTGGGGTCGCAGGCGGGTCCCGACAGCGACCCCTTCGGCTTCGGCAGCCGCTCGCCCTGGACCTCCTCGGCAAGCGGGTTTATCTCGACGCCGTTGCCGTTCACCCGGGGCTTCGGTCGCCGCGCCAACCAGCAGTCGCTAAACCGCGTGATCGCGGAATCGGGCGTACGGTCCGCCAACTTCTCGGAAGAGGCGACCCGCAACGCGGTCCTTTCCCAGGTGGTCGAGGCTTACTGGACCCTGGTGCAGACCTATGAGTCGATCCGCTTTTTGAACCTGCAACGGCAGTCGCTGGAGCAGCGCCGAGACCAGGCCCGCCGCCGCTTCGACGACGCGCTGATCACCGAATACCAGCTGCAGCAGGTCGAGGCGGAGGTCGAGAGCCTCGCGGACCAGCAGGAAATCCTCTGGGGCAACTACATCACCCAGTCCAACGTGCTCTTGAACCTCTTGTCGCGGGATGACGAAACGCTGGTCATTCCGGAGGGGTATGAGGCGCTCCTGGCCGCGGTGCCGGAGATCGACAGCGACGGCGCCCATCAGGAGGCGCTGGACAACAGCCCGCAGATCAAGATCGGCGTCGAGGGTGTCGATGTCAGCGATGCGGTGGTGGTGTTCCAGGAGCACGAGACGCTGCCGGACCTGTCGCTGAACCTGTCGTTGTCGTCCAATCAGACGGACGCCACCTTCGGGTATGAGGGATGGGGGCAGTCGGCCGCGAACATCGTCGACCCGGATACCCTCAACTTCAATTTCGGCTTCCGGCTGTCGCTGCCGCTTTACTATCGCGCGCAGACCGCCGCGCTGACCTCGGCCCGGGTGTCCAAGCGCCAGGCGGAAAACGCCCTGGCCGCGACCCGGCAATCGGTGACGCGCACGGTCGAAACCGCCCTGCGCGATTTCGACAGCGCGCTGGCGCTCATCCGGCAGACGCGCGAGACGCTGAACCTGTCGGCCACGGCCTACCAGCGCGCGCTGCGGCTCGCCGAGGATGGCCTGGTGTCGGAATTCGACGTCTTGAGCCGCTATGACGACCTCCTCTCGGCGCGGCTCGGACATGTCAATGCGCTGACCGCCGCCCGTATCACGCAGGCGCGGATCCTGGCGGCCCAGGGGCTCCTGGACGAACGCATCGACGACGTCGTGGCCCTTGGTGGAGGACAGTCGGATGGCTGATCGGCCGATGGGTGACGGGGCAGGGATCGGGGCAGTCATGAACGGTATCGCGCGAAGCCTTTCGCTGGGTCTCCTGATCGGGGCGATGACCGCGGCGCCGGCCGCGGCGCAGTCCACCGACGATGACTCGGTCACCGGGATGCCGGGCGGCATCCTGACCATCGACCCGGAACTGCGCGCGCGCGAACGCACCCTCAATGCTTTCGTCCAGCAGATCCTGGAGGCGACCGACGGCGAGCGCACCCGGCTCTATGAGCGGATCGAGGAGATCGATCTGCGCATGGCCGCGATGAGTGCCATCGAATCCAACCTTGCGATCCAGCGCGCCGATCTCCTGCCGAGACTGGCGGAAGAGGCCGTGCGCGAGGCGCGGGCGGTGTTCGACCCGGTCTTCACCTTCGGCTTCAACGGCACGCGCACGGAGTTCAACGACCGCGTTGAGTCCGTGCTGCGCTTCCGACGCGAGACCGAGGCGATCGCGGTCGGCGAGACCGACCCGCGGGAAACCAACCCGGGCGACCAGTTCTGCCGCCAGACCGACGAGGTCTGCGACCGCATCTACTTCGACCAGGGCCCGATCAATTTCATCGAGTTCGACAAGCCGCGCCCGGCGGGGTTCCGCATTTCCCGGGAGGTCGCGTCGGAGGACCCGGTGACCGGGCCGTCCTCGAACCTGTCGACGTCGATCTTCGTCAACCAGTTCCTGCCCTATGGCTACAGCCTGAGTGTCGGCGTCACCGGCCTCTACGACCGGGCCCAGTTCGTGAACAACGCGGACAGCCCCCAGGAATCGGCTGGCTTCTACAATCACGACTGGTCGACCGACCTCAGCCTCTCGGTGTTCGCCCCGGTGCCGCTGAGCGCCAACTACGGCCTCGGCGACCCGAACACCCTCGGCATCCTCGTCGCCCGGCGCGGGCGCGACCAGACGAGCGCCCAGGTCCGCGCGACCATCAACCAGACGCTGCTCCAGGTCGAACTCGCGTTCTGGCAGCTGGTGTCCGCGGTCCAGGGGCTGGAGGCGGCGACCCTGGCCCGCCAGGAGGCCGACGAGATCGAGGCCTTCGTCGATCGCCAGGTCGATCAGCAGCTGATCACGCGCGGTGACGAGGCGCAGTTGCGCAGCCGCGTCGAGCGTCTGCGGACCGCGGAGGAAAGCGCGATCGCCGCCCTGATCGTCGCATCGAACCAGCTGAAGGAGCTGCTGAACCGGGACGACTTCGCCCTTCTGCTGCCGGTCGGCTACTTCGCGGCGTTCGACAACGTGCTGGCCGACCGCGGCACCTCAGACGAGGTCCTCAACAATCCGGTCCTCGATACCGCGGAGATCAACGTCCAGATCGCCGAACTGGTGGAACGAAGCGCCAAGCGGCAGGTCTGGCCCAACCTGTTCGTCACCGGGAGCGTGACCCTGGGCCAGAATTCGAGCCCGTTCGGCTATCAGTCGCCGGTCGACAGCCTGGGGCATATCCTCAACCCGGATACCGTGTCCTCGACCATCGGCATCACCTACACCGACCCGTTCCTGAAGCGCGCGGCCCGCGCCAACCGCCGGTCCTCCCGCCTTGCCCGCGAACGAGCTTCGGTATCGCTCGAGGATACCCGGATCAATCTGGTTCGCGCCTACGAGACCGCCCTTGCCGGGCTCGACAGCGCCCAGCGCCGTGTCAGCATCACGACGCGCAACGAGGAGCTGGCGCAGTCCCTGATCGACCGCGCCAACCGGGCCCCGGCGGAGCTGCCGAGCTTTGAGATCGCGGAACGGCTGCTGCAGCTTCTATCGGCGAAGAACGCGCGCATCCAGGCACAGATTCAGGTGAAAACGCAGGAAAGCCAGGTGCTTGGCACGCTCGGGCGCCTGGCCCAGCGTTTTCCCGAACGGACGGTACAGACGCCCCAGGACGAGACCCGCCTTCTTGCCCTGGCCGCGGCCGGCATCCGGCGGTTCTTCGGAGGTCAGAATGATGAGTGATCGTGTCGCCAAGCGCACGCGTTTCGCCCCGACGGCTGCAATCCTGGCGGCTGTCGCCGTGGCGGCCGGATTGTCGACAGCCCCGGCCCTGGCGGAGGAGCCCTTGGCCCCCGGCGAGTCCGAGTTCCGGTCGACCCTGATCGAGCACGCCGAGGCGGTGGCACAGCGCCTGGTGGCGCAGAGCCGCGCCGTCGCCGGTCCGGAGGAAAGTGCGCGCCTGCAACTGATCGAGGACGCGGTCGAGGGGTTCGCCGGTCAGGGCGCCTGGGCAGCGCTCGAGGGGCGGCGGGTCCAACTGGTCGGCCTGCGCCAGGCCCTTCTCCAGGGTCTGCAGCGCAACCTCTCGATCGCGATCGGCCGCGATGTGCCGAACCTGTCCGAGCAGGCGCTCGAAGAGGCGAAGGCGGTCTTCGACCCGACCCTCGACCTCAGCTTCACCTACACCTACACGGACACCTTCGACCGCAGCCGCATCGGCCTTCTGAACATCGGCAACTTCAACCCCGGTACCACGTTCCGCTGCGTTGAGACCGGCCGGGCTCCGGCTCCGGTGGAGGATCCGGTCACCGGTATCATCAATCCGATCGTCGACTGTCCATTCCAGGATGCCTTCCGCGAATCCCCCGGCGTGGTCGCCTTCGCGTTTCGCGTCGTGAACGCCGAAACCCCCGGCGTGCGCGAGATCTTCGCGAGCCAGGGTGACGAGAATGAGCCGTTCAAGCGGTCCGACTATGTGGTGACGCTGAACCAGCAGTTCCCCTGGGGTCCGTCGGTGTCGATCAGCCATTCGACCCGCCAGCAGGAGACCTTCTATCGGGACGGCTTCTCCTTCGACGAGGCCAACATCTCGGCGAACATCTCGTTGTCGCTGTTCACGCCGCTGCCGCTGACCCGCGGCTTCGGCCGCAACAACATCAACGACGCATCCATCCGCCAGGCGGAACTCGGCCTCGACGTCGGCAACTGGAGCCTGCAGCAGACCGTCAATTCGACGTTGCTGACGGTCAACGATGCGTACTGGAACCTGGTGTTCGCGCTGGAGGTGCTGCACGCGACCGACCAGAGCTTCGCCCTGGTTCTCGACCAGCACCGCCGGGTCACCCGTCGCTTCGACCAGGCGCTGGCGACGAACTACGAGAAGGAACAGATCGACGCCGAGCTCCTGGCGGCCGAAACCCAGCTGGAAAACGCCCGGTCGGCCTTCATCAACGCCTCCCTGGCGCTCACGGAGTTGATCGAGACCTCGGACCGGTTGTCGCGGGAGACCGTGTTCCTGCCGGTCGGCTATGGCCTTGCGCCGCCGCCGCGGGCGGAAGAGACCTGGCAGGAGGCGATGACCACTGCCCTTGCGACGCGTCCGGAGGTACAGCTGGCGGCCCTCGGCGTCGATATCCAGCAGATCAACGTCGATGTCGCCCGCAACGAGACACGCCCCGACATCACCCTGTCGGCCCAGGTCAACAACCGGACCAGCCACGACGTCGTCGCCTTCGCGAACGTGTTCGAGGCGACCTCGGCGGCGGCGACACGGCCGGACAGCCTCAACACCAATTTCGCGCTGACCTACAACCGCCCGCTTCTCAATCGGCAGCTCGACGCAATCAAGAACCAGGCGGAGATCACGCTGGAGGACCAGAACCTGAACGTGGTTCAGGTTCGCCGCCAGGTCGAGCGGGAAATGCGTGACGCCTTCGCCAGTCTTGATGGCGCGCGGGCGCGGGCGCGTTCGGCGGAAGATGACCGGGACCGGGCGCGGGAGGCCTATGAGGGTGTCGTCCGCCGTGAGGGCGGCGCTCTCGAGGCGAGCCAGTTCGAGTACATCGAGACCCGCCGTAACCTCCTCAACGCCGAGATCTCGCTGGCGTCGGCGATCGCGGATGCGCGGCGTGCCGAGGGGGCGCTCTTGGCCGCGCAGGGCGTCATCGCCACCGCCTTTGCCGAGCGGACCGCGGTCAGCGACCTCGACCGCGCGCGCGTTCGCCAGCTCGCGGACAGCGGCGAGTTCCGTTTCTTCGCCAGCGCCGCCGCGCGCGAGCGGATGTGATCGCGGTCCGGCGGGAGCCTGGGGCATGACCGGTATCGCCGTCCTGGCACCGGCCAACCAGCCGACCACCCGCGATCTGATGAACGTTCTGGAGACGTTGTCGCCGGGCAATGTTCCCCTGGCCGACATCGCCGTGCCGGCGGATCAGAGTGTGGCCCTCGACGCCACTGGCGTGCGCTGGGCCGGCGTCGACCTATCCGACCGGGCACGGGTCCTGGTGACCGGCTATCGCTATGCCGATCCGGTGGTGCCCGGCGCGCATGACGACGTGGACTGGGCGCAATGGCAGGCGCGCTATCTGGCCGAGCAGCAGAAGGCCAGTTTCCTGATGAGCGTCCTGGCGCGCCTGGTCGGCCACGGTGTCGACGTCTGGAACGGGCTCAACGCCCATATCCTTTCGTTCATGCGGCCGACCGCGCTTGCCAGGGCACAGCGGGCGGGCATGGCGCTCCCGCCGATGCTGACCACCAACAACCCCAACGCGGCCGACCGCTTCATCGCGGCGCATCCGAGCGTGCTGTGGCGGCCGCCGACCGGCCGGGCGCCGTGGCAGCTGTTCGGACCACGCCAGCGCAAGCACCTGATCGCTGCCGACAAGCCGCCGATCCTGCTCGCGGCCGGTGTCATCGGCCAGCTCGAGCGGGTGTTCGTCGTCGGCGGGCGGGTCGTCCTGTCGCTGTCCCGGTACTTCGCCGTCCATGACGAGCTCGAGCGTCTGGATCGGTGGCAGGTCGCGGCCCTCGGCCCCCATCATCGCGCGGTGGAGGCGGCGGCGGCGGCCCTCGGAATCGGCTGGGGGGCGTTCGATATCGTCGTCTCGGACGGTCGGGCCGTCCTCTACGACATCGATCCGGACCCGATTGTCGACGACCTGCCGGGATCGGTCCGCGAAGAGCTGATCTCGGCCCTGGCCCACGGCCTTCTCGGCCGCCCGGTCGACCCGGCAGCGGTGATCGGGCGGCTGCCGAGCCATCCGATGGAACGGCCGACGATGTTCCTCCGGCGCATGATGCAGCTTCAGTTCGAGATGGAGGCCACCAAGCACGAACCGCTGGACTGAGCGAACGGCGGTGCCGGGCGGCGACCCGCCGGCACGGTGGAGGGCGGGGGCATCGAGAACATGAACACGGAACCGGAGGGCGATGGTGTCGCCCTCGACATGGTGGTGACGACCATCCGGGGCCAACCCATCCGGGTGCGCGACGTCTTCACCCAGCTCAAGCTGAAGGGGGTTTTCCGAGAGGCGGTCTACGAGCTGATCGCCGGCTCGGTGATCGAACACAACGCCCACTTGGTCGGCATCACGCCGGAGGATGTCGACGTTCAGCGGCGGGTCGAGGAGAAGCGCGCGATCGGCGGCATCGGCGATCCGATGAAGTTCCAGGCCTATCTTCGGATGAACGGCGTCACCTACGAGCAGTGGACCGCCAATGCCCGCGTTGAGGTGCTGCGTGATCGGCTCAAGGAAACGCTGATCACGAAAGAGATGATTCGCGCCAAATTCGAGCAGGACCGTCACCGGCACGAGAGTGTCACCGTGGGTCGGATCGTCGTCCGCCACCGGGAGGAGGCCCACGCGGTCCTGGAGGAACTCTCGCGCGGGGCGGACTTCGGCAACGTCGCCCGGGAGCGGTCGATCGACAGGAACACGCGCGAAGCCGGCGGTTACATCGGCGTCGTCGGGCGCGGATTGCTGGCTCTCGAGGTCGAAGAGGCCTGTTTCGACGGGGAAGACGGCGACGTCGTCGGGCCTTTTGTTGAGAGCGGCACCGCAACCCTATACAAAGTGTTTGCGATCAATCGCAGCGATCTCAACGAATCGGTCGCGGCCCTTATCCGCGAGCAGTTGTTCAGCGAGTGGCTGCGCCGAGAGGTCGAGCAGGCACCGGCCTGATCCAGGGGCCCGGTGGCGAACCGGATTGTAGGGGAAGAGCTGATGGCGAAGGACGGATCGGTCGGTTTCTTGAGGACCCAGGAAGTCCGCCACCCGATCAAGGCGGCGACCCTGCTCTACACCGCGCCACCCTTCATCATGCGCGGGCCGATCTATCTGATCGCGCTGATCATGGTCGCCGCGATCGCCTATATGACGGTCGCCACCAAATGGGTGGTCGTGGCCGCACCGCTCGTCCTGGAGCGGGAGAGTGTCACGGTCGAAGCCCTGGGCCGAGGCGTCGTCGAGCAGATCCTGGTCGCCGAGAACCAGTCGATCAACGCCGGCGAGCGCCTGATCACCATCCGCGAGGCGCTGCGCGAGACCGAAACACCCGAGCAGGAGCGCCTGCGCGAGCGCTCACGCGAGGTCGAGGAGGCGATCCGCAAGATCGAGAACGAGACCGAGTTCACGGTCCGCCAGCTGGAAGCCCGCAAAGAAGACACAGTCCGCAACCGCGAGACCCGCCTGACCAGCCTGGACAGCCAGCTGCGCCAGCTCGACAGCCAGTTGGCGATCGCGCGCCAGAGCGTCGGTGACGCGCAGCGCCGGCTCAATCTCGCGCGGGAAAGCCTCAACCGGGCGCAGACCCAGCTCAACAACCGGGACATCACGCGCCCGCAGTTCGAACAGGCGCAGGAAGCATTCGACACCGCCCGCTCGTCGGTGACCACCGCCCAGGCCAACCTGTCGGCGATCGAACAGAACCGCTTCCCGTTGGTCGAGGAGCGGGAAAGCCTGATCCAGGGGACCGCGGTTGACCAGATCGACCGGGAGATCGAACAGGCCAAGGAGCGCGAGCGGCGCGAGGTCGGCGCCCTCAACGTCCAGTTGGACGAGGTTACCCAGCAGCTGATCGCGATCGAGGGCGGGACCGAGATCGTGGGCACCGGTCACGTGTCCTACGACGGCGACCTCGCCACCTACCGGTCGGGCCTGGACGGTGTCGTGACCTCGGTCCCGGTCCGCCAGGGCCAGATCGTGTCGGTCGCGACCCCGGTCGCGACGGTGGTCAAGCAGGACGCCCCGCTGGTGGCCCGCGCGCTGATCCAGAACCACGACATCGGCAAGATCAAGACCGGCCAGACCGTCAACCTGAAGTACTTCGCCTATCCGTACCAGGAATGGGGCATCCAGGAAGGCCGCGTCATCGAGATCGCGACGACCCCGGGCACCGTCCCCGGGTTCGAAAACCTCTACGAGGTCCGCATCGCGCTGTTGCCCAACGTCTTCTCGGGCGAGGTCGGCACCATCGGGGGCGGCGAAACCACCCCGCGCGAGCGGCCGCTGGAGATCGGTCTCGAGGGGATCGCCGAGATCTATACCGACCAGAAGCGCTGGATCGAACTGATCTTCCGGCCGCTCGGCAAGTTCTTCGAAAACGAAGACGACGAAGGGGCGTGATCGCCCGCAGCATCGGCCAGCGCTGAATACGGCCAGCTGACTGACGGGTCGCCAAGGGAGCATAGAAGGCCATGTCCAACACCGGTTTCGAGGCAGCCCAGTACATCCTCGACACGAACATCATGTTCTCCGTGCTGCCGACGCCGGAGAAGCTGGCCCTGCAGCCGTTGTTCGAGGTGCGCCGCTATGAGTCGGGCGACGAGATCGCCCGCCAGGGCGAACCGATGGACGGCATGTATGTCGTCTATTCGGGACAGGTGCGGCAGAAGCAGCAGGCCGGCGGCAAGGTCACCAGCCTCGGCGTCATCGAGGAAGAGGGCACCTTCGGTGAGATGGCCCTGCTCCAGGCCGGCGAATGGCCGCTGACGGCGGTTGCCGTCGGCAAGGTCACCGTTCTGTTCCTCCAGGGTGACAAGGTCCGCAACCTGGCGGCCAAGAACAATGTCATCCAGGAACACTTCAAGACCCATATCTCGCTGATCGAGGTCAGCTATCGCCTGCGATCTCTGCTCGGCAAGGCAAAGTACAGCCAGGAACAGTTCTTCGACGTCCTGCGCAACCTGGGCGTCCGCCGGTTCGCCGCCGGCAAGCCGATCTTCGAGCAGGGGGCGGAAGACCCGCGCCTCTACTACATCGAGGTCGGCTTGGTCGAGCTCAGCCGCCGGCCGCTCGGGGCGCGAAGCGACGACGAAACGGTCAGCCTGGACAAGGTGCGGCGCGGCGGCACGATCGGTGAGGCGGCGGCCCTGTCCGGGTTCCACGACCGCGGCGGTGTCCACACCTACAGCGCCACCGCCCTCAGCGACACGACCGTCCTGGTCATCCGCAAGCCGGAGGTCGCCAAGCTCCTCGACATGAATCCGGAACTGCACGACCGACTGCAGCGCCGGGTTCGTGAGCTGGACGAGTACGAGCAGGAAGAACTCTCGATCCGCAAGCGGAACGAGGGCGTCGACAACCGCCTCAGCCTCCAGCATGTGACGGAGGCGGAGTTCCGGTCGGCCCAGGCGGATCAGAAGACCGACCAGGCGGTCACGGCGATCCAGCAGAACGACGAGAGCGAGTGCGCGGCGGCGTGTCTCGCCATGGTCGCCAACGGTCACGGCAAGAACTGGACGCTCGGCCAGGTGCGCGAGCAGACCGGCCTGTCGGAAGCCAACATCAACCCCGACCGCATCCTCCAGGGTGCGGAGGTCATGGGCTTCCGGGCCCGCGCCTACGCGATCAGCTACGCCGACCTGCAGGGCCTGATCATGCCCTGCATCGTCGGCTGGGAGGGCTACCACTACGTGGTCGTCCTGAAGGCGACCGACAGTCAGGTCCACATCGCCGACCCGGCTGCCGGCAAGCGCATCGTGAAGAAGGCCGACTTCCTGAAGTCCTGGGAGCAGGCGAAGGTGGTCGGTGTCGACTACACCCCGCCGGACACCGGGGTCGTGCTCGCCTTCTATCCGACCCAGAAGTTCCAGCACGAGGATGCTCAGGTCAGCCCGATCCGGCACTTCCTGAACTTCATCCTTCCGCACAAGCGCTATTTCGGCGAGATCATGATCGCTGCGCTGGTCATCAACCTGCTCGGCCTCGCAACGCCGTTGTTCATCCAGACCATCGTCGACGTCGTCGTCGTGCAGTCGGATGCCGCCCTCCTCAACATGATGCTGATGGGCATGGTGTTGGCGACGGTGTTCACGATCGGCATGACGATCGCCCAGTCATTGCTGCTCGCCTATACGATCGCGCGCATCGACATGCAGATCATGGCGGAGTTCTTCCGCCACATCCTGTCCCTGCCGATGAGTTACTTCCTGTCGCGCTATGTCGGCGAGATCACGCAGCGCTTCGGTGAGAACCAGAAGGTCCGCGCGATCCTGACCGGTCAATCGATCACCACCGTCCTCAACGTTCTGATGGTGACCGTCTACTTCGCGATGATGTTCACCTATAACATCCAACTCGCGATCCTCGTTGTCTTGTTCATCCCGATCTATATCGGGCTCGTCTTCTACTTCACGCCGAAGCTGAAGAAGATCAACGAGGAAATGTTCAATACCGGTGCCCTCGGCCAGTCGTACCTGGTTGAGTCGCTCAGCAACATCGAGACGATCAAGGCGACCGCGAACGAATACTTCGCCCGCTCGCGCTGGGAGAACACGGTTGTCGACAACGTCAACCAGGGCTTCCGCCGCCAGCGGCTGATGCTGATGAACTCCTCCCTGTTCCAGCTCACCAACCTCGCAAGCCAGATCCTGATCCTCTGGTACGGGGCCAACCAGGTCATGGCGAACAACATGACCATCGGTGAGCTGATGGGCTTCAACATGCTGGTCGGACTGGTCATGGGACCGGTCCTGCAGATGGTCAACCTGTGGACCCAGCTGCAGGAAATCCGGGTGTCGATCGACCGCGTCGGCGAGGTTCTGAGCCAGAAGCCGGAACAGCCGGCGATCGCCAGCCCGTCGAAGATGCGTGCCACCATCAACGACCCGCAGGGCAAGATCACCTTCGAAAAGGTGAACTTCTCCTACACCGGGTCCGACAATCAGGAAAAGCTGGTGATGCGGGAGTTCGATCTGGTGATCGAGCCCGGCCAGCACGTCGCCTTCGTCGGCCCGTCGGGATGCGGCAAGTCGACGATCGCCAAGATGGTCCTCGGCTTCAACATGCCGACCGGTGGCGAGATGGCGATCGACGGCAAGCTGATCACCGAGCTCGACCTGTTCTCGCTCCGCCGCAACATCGGCGTCGTGCTCCAGCGCCCGGTCATCATCGCCGCCAGCGTGGCCGAGAACATCGCCCTCGGCGACCCGGAACCGGACATGCAGGCGGTGCGCGAGGCCGCCCGCCTCGCCGGGGCCGAGGAGTTCATCATGAACTTCCAGCTCGGCTACCAGACCGCGATTGGCGACAAGGGCATCGGCCTGTCGGGCGGCCAGGCACAGCGCATCTGTATCGCCCGCGCACTCTACCGCAAGCCGAAGATCATGATCTTCGACGAGGCGACCTCAGCACTCGACAACGACAGCGAGCGGCAGATCATCGAACGCCTGAAGGTGATCCTTCACAACAAGACGTCGATCTCCATCGCCCACCGTCTGTCGACGATCATGGACTCCGACGCGATCTACTACATCAAGGACGGCAAGGTGCGGGAGGCCGGCACCCATCACCAGCTGATCGACCCGGAATACCTGAAGGAGAACGGGTATGCCGGCATGTACTACGGCCTGGCGCAAACCCAGTTCGACCTGCCGCCGCTCGACATCGGCGAGGCCAAGGCGGCGGAATAGCGCCGTGGGCCTCGTGCCATTCAAGATGTAACCAAAAAGGGGCGGCGCCGATTGGCGTCGCCCCTTTCCCGTTCGATCCCCGGCCGGTTCTGGAGAGCGCACCCTACCCGGCGGTGAGGCCCACCGCCGGGCAGATGCTGGCCGATCCCGGGCTGCGCAGGGCGGCGATGCGCCGCGCCCAGCGGTCGGCCCAGCAGCAGC
>CAYNIS010000044.1:0-4072 GCA_964397055.1 uncultured Rhodospirillaceae bacterium
GGCGCTGCCGGCCGCCCACCCCGCTGCCCGCCGGGAGGTCTGAGCGCGTGGCCGAGGCCGACATGACCGGGACCGAAATCGCCAAGGGGGATGCGGGTGCTAAGCCCGCCGACGAACTGGCCGCAGCCAAACGGCACTGTGTCGAGGTGGTGGAGCGCTCGGCCACGTCCTTCGCGCTCGGCATGAAGGTGCTGGATGTCGCCCGCCGCGATGCGATGTACGCGCTCTACGCCTTCTGCCGGGAAGTCGACGACGTCGCCGACGAGGGCGGCACGCCCGAGTGGAAGAAGGCGGAGCTCGACCGCTGGCGCCAGGAGATAGAGGCCCTCTACACCGGCCAGCCCGGCCGGCCGACCACCCTGGCGCTGGCCGGCCCGGTCGCGAGCTATGACCTGCCGAAGGCCGAGTTCCTGGCGATCATCGACGGCATGGAAATGGATGCCGGCGCCCCGATCTTCGCCCCTGACCGGGAGACGTTGCGGCTCTATTGCCGGCGGGTGGCGGGTGCTGTCGGCCTGATCTCCATCCGCATCTTCGGCGATGCGCGGCCCGAGGCCGAACGCTTTGCCGAGGCGCTGGGCGAGGCGTTCCAGCTCACCAACATCCTGCGCGACGTCGATGAGGACGCCGAGCGCCATCGGCTCTACATCCCGCGCGACCTTCTGGACCGCCACGGTGTTCCGCTCGACCAGGGGATCAGGGCGGTGCTGCCGCATCCGGGCCTCGCCGCCGCCTGCCGTGATCTGGCGGAGGACGCACGCGCGCGCTTCGCCGAGGCCGACCGCTGGCTCGCTGCCACCGATCGCCGGGCGATGCGTCCGGCTCTCCTGATGATGGGCATCTACGAGACGATCCTGGTCAAGCTCCTGCCCACCGGCTGGGTGGCCGGTCGGCGCCGGCCCAAGGTCTCCAAATTCTCGAAGCTCTGGGGGGCGCTGACCCGCGGGCTGTTCCGTCCCGCCGTCAAGGCCAGTGTGGGCTGACGGGGGGCGGGCTGATCGGGCCGGCTGACAGGAGCCGGCTGATCGGGACGGCCCCATGCAGGCAGTGCAAAAAGGGGAAGCGGGTTGGCGCGAGCTCACATCATCGGCGCCGGCATGGCCGGTCTGTCGGCGGCGACGGAGCTGACCGATCAGGGCTGGTCGGTCGCCCTTTACGACGCCGCGCCCCAGGCCGGCGGGCGCTGCCGTTCCTATCACGACAAGGCGCTGGATTGCGTCATCGACAACGGCAATCACCTGCTGTTTTCCGGCAACTGGGCGGCGATGGGCTATCTCCAGCGGATCGGTGCCGGCGACAGCCTGGTCGGCCCGGACCCGCCGGCGATCCCGTTCGTCGACCTCGACACCGACGAGCGCTGGGCGATCGAACCCTCCCCGGGCGTCATCCAGTGGTGGGCGTTCGATCCGAAGCGCCGTGTGCCCGGCTCTCGTCTCGCCGATTACCTCTCGATGCTCCGGCTCATGTTCAGCCGGGCCGGCGGCACCATGGCCGACCATGTCCGCCCCGATCATCCGCTCTACCGCCGCTTTTGGGAGCCGGTGACGGTCGCGGTGATGAACATCGCGGCGAGCGAGGCGGCAGCCGCCCCGATGCAGCGGGTCATGTGGGAGACCTTCGGCCGCGGCGGCGTCCATTGCCGACCACTCGTCGCGCGCGACAGCCTTGCCGCCAGCTTCGTCGACCCGGCGCTCGCCTGGCTCGCCGGCAAGGGGGCAACCGTCCGGCTCAACACCCGCGTCCGGCGGCTCGATGCCGGGGTCGACCGGGTCCGGGCCCTCGACCTCGGGGGCGAGCGGGTCGCGATCGACCCGGGCGATGCGGTCGTGATCGCCACTCCGCCGACGGTCGCCGCAACCCTGGTGCCGGGCCTTACCGTCCCGCGTGGGGCAGAGCCGATCCTGAATGCGCATTTCCGCCTGCCGGCCCCGGTCTCCAACCATCCGATCGACATCATCGGCCTGGTCGGCAGCCATGCCCAATGGGTGTTCGTGCGCGGCGCGATCGCCAGTGTCACGGTGAGTGCCGCCGGGGGTCTGATCGACGAGGACGTCGAGACCCTGGGCCCCAAGCTGTGGGCCGAGGTCGCGCGCGCGATCAAAGCCGACCCGGCAACCGTGCCGCCGGTGCGCATCGTCAAGGAGAAGCGCGCGACCTTTCGCCAGACCCCGGCCGAGATCCGTCGCCGGCCCGGCCCGGTGACGCGCTGGCCCAACTGTGTGCTGGCGGGCGACTGGACCGACACCGGCCTGCCCGCGACCATCGAGGGCTCGATCCGTTCCGGCCTCTTCGCCGCCCGGCAGGTGATCCGGCGCGGATAGGTCGTGGCGACGGTGCCACGGCGTTGCCGGCCGGCCACCCGCTTCCTTGCGAAATCGCGCGCCAATCCCTACCTTGCGCGTCGGTTTTTCCTTCCCCATCAATCGCTTCGCGCCGGAACCCATGACCGCCCTCAGCTTCACCGCCGATACCAAGGCCGCCCTCGACAAGCTGGTGGGCGATGCGGCCCAGGCCTTGACCGGCCAGCAGCGGGAGGATGGCCACTGGCTTTTTGAGCTGGAGGCCGACACCACGATTCCGGCGGAATATGTCCTGCTGCGCCACTTTCTGGGCGACCCGGACCCGCGCGAGGAACAGGCGATCGGCCGCTACCTGCGCGCCTGCCAGGGGGAGCATGGCGGCTGGCCGCTGTTTCATGAGGGCGAGGCCAACATCTCCGCGACGGTGAAGGCGTACTACGCGCTCAAGATCATCGGCGACGATCCGGACGCCCCGCATATGGCACGGGCGCGGAACCTGGTGCTGGAGATGGGCGGGGCGGCCCGCGCCAACGTCTTCACCCGCTTCCAGATGGCGCTGTTCGGCCAGGTTCCCTGGCGCGGCTGCCCGGTGATGCCGGTCGAGATGCTGTTGCTGCCGCGCTGGTTCCCGTTCCACCTCTCCAAGGTATCGTACTGGTCGCGCACGGTGATCGTGCCGCTGGTGATCCTCTATGCGCTGAAGCCGCAAGCGGTGAACCCCCGCGGCATCGGCATCGCGGAGCTGTTCACCACCCCGCCGGAGGCTGAGCGCGTCTACAACGTCAACCCGACCGGAAGTGCCATCGGCAACGCCTTCCTGGTTCTGGACAAGGTGCTGAGGGCGCTGGAGCCCTTCTTCCCGAAGGCACTCCAGAAGCGCGCCATCGACCTCGGCCTCGCCTTCATCAAGGAGCGCCTCAACGGGGAGGATGGCCTGGGCGGGATTTACCCGGCCATGGCCAACACCGTGATGGCCTATCACGCCCTGGGGTATCCCCGTGATCACAAGGACTTCCAGACCGCCTGGGGATCGGTGCAGAAGCTGGTCACCGTCCGGGAGGACCAAGTCTACTGCCAGCCCTGCCTGTCACCGGTCTGGGATACCGGTCTCGCCGCCCACGCGCTGCTCGAATCCGGGGAGACGGTTCCGCACGACGCCGTCGAGCGCGCCCTCGACTGGTTGAAGGGGCGCCAGATCCTCGATCATGTCGGCGACTGGGCCGACCGGCGCCCAGGCTTGCGCCCGGGCGGCTGGGCCTTCCAATACTACAACGACGCCTATCCGGATGTGGACGATACCGCGGTGGTCGTCATGGCGATGCACCGTGCCGATCCCGAACGCTATCGCGAGCCGATCGAGCGGGCGACCGAGTGGATCGTCGGCATGCAGAGCAGGAACGGCGGCTGGGGGGCGTTCGACGCCGACAACACCCACAGCTATCTGAATCACATCCCGTTCGCCGACCATGGCGCATTGCTGGACCCGCCGACGGCGGATGTCACCGCCCGCTGCCTCGGCATGCTGGCGCAGCTCGGCCGCGGGCAGGACGACCCGGCCGTGGCCCGCGCGATCGCGTATCTGCGCGCCGAACAGGAAGAGGACGGGTCCTGGTTCGGCCGCTGGGGAGCTAACTACGTCTATGGCACATGGTCGGTCCTGTGCGCGCTGAACGCGGCCGGCGTGTCCCATGACGATCCGTCGATCCGGCGCGCGGTCGCCTGGCTGGAGAAGGCCCAGCGCGAGGATGGCGGCTGGGGCGAGGACCTCGCGA
>CAYNIS010000044.1:4082-13771 GCA_964397055.1 uncultured Rhodospirillaceae bacterium
TGGACGCAGCGCAAGGGGGAGGTGAAGGCCTCGACGCCGAGCCAGACGGCGTGGGCCGTGATGGGCCTGATGGCGGCCGGAGAGGTCGAGTCCGAGGCGGTCGGCCGTGGCATCGCTTTCCTCCAGGCTCACCCGCGCGACGGTGCGCGCTGGCAGGAGGACCTGTGGACCGGCACCGGTTTCCCGCGGGTCTTCTATCTGAAGTACCACGGCTACGCGGCCTATTTCCCGCTCTGGGCCGTTGCGCGCTACAACCGGCTGATGAGCCGCAACGACCGCACCGTCGAGCACGGCATGTGACGTCGCCGGTGGTGCCCGACCCGGACCCGATCCGGGCGGCGATCGTCACCGGCCTGGCGAGCGAGGCTGCCCGGTTCGACCCCGTGCCCCTGTCGCTGGTTGTTCTGGTCGCCGGGGCCGATCCAGATCGTGCCGAGGCGATGGCGGCGGAGGCGATCCGTGCCGGCGCCAACCTGATCGTCAGCTTCGGCCTTGCTGGCGGGCTGGCGGCGTCCGCCGGCGCGGGACGGCTGATCCTGCCCGACCGCATCGTCGGTCCGGGCGGCGAGGCCTATGCCACCCATGACCGGCTTCGCGCCGGTCTGCGTGGCCGCTTCCCGGAAGCGCTCGGCGGGATCATCGCCGGGGTCGAGGCGCCGATCACGAACGTCGCCGACAAGGCCCAACTGAGGGCGCGGTTCGATGCCGTTGCCTGTGACATGGAAAGTCACCGCGTCGCGCGCGCGGCAAACCGGCTCGATGCGGCTGTCCTGGTGGTGCGTGCCGTGGTCGATGGTCCGGGACAGACCCTGCCGTCAGCGGCGCTGGTGCCGATCCGGCCCGACGGCACCATTCCCCTGGTGCCGGTCCTGGGACGGCTGGCCCGCGCGCCCTGGCAGCTGCCGGACATGGTCGCCCTCGGCCGCGCCAACGCCCGGGCCCATCGAAGCCTGGGTGCTGCCGCAATGGCGCTCGGCGGTCTGCTCGCGTCAGCCTGACAGGCTGCGGCGCAGAAGCTCGATATCCTCCGCCATGGCGGCGTCGCTGTCGGTCAGCTGTTCGACCCGCTTCACCGCATGCATCACGGTTGTGTGGTCCTTGCCGCCGAACTTGCGGCCGATCTCCGGCAGCGACATCTGGGTCAGTTGCTTGGCGAGGTACATCGCCACCTGGCGCGGCCGCGCGATCGACCGCGTGCGCCGGCTGGAGGCCATGTCGGCGAGGCGCAGGTTGTAGTGTTCCGCGACCTTGCGCTGGATCTCTTCCACCGTGACCCGCCGGTCATGGGCGCGCAGGAGATCGGCCAGCACCTCATGCGCCATTTCCAGGGTAACCTCGCGACCGACCAGTTCGGCATGGGCGACGATGCGGTTCAATGCCCCCTCGACCTCCCGCACGTTGGAGGAGATGCGGTGGGCGATGAACTCAAGAACCTTCGGCGGGATGTCAATCTTCAGCGTCTGCACCTTGGATTGCAAAATGCCGAGGCGCAGTTCGAAGGTGGTCGGGTGGATGTCGGCGACGAGGCCCCAGGAAAGCCGGGAGGAGAGGCGCTCTTCCATCTTGTCGAGATCGTGCGGACTCTTGTCGGCCGAGATCACGACAAGGCTCTTCTGATCGATCAGAGCATTGAAGGTGTGGAAGAACTCTTCTTGAGAGTGCTCCTTGCCGCAGATGAACTGAATGTCATCGATCATCAGGACGTCGACGGACCGGAACTGTTCCTTGAACGCCATCGTGTTCTGATAGCGGATCGCCTTGACGAACTGATAGACAAACTTTTCAGCCGACATGTAGATGACTTTGCGTCGGCTGTCGGAATTCTTGATCGCCCAGCCGATGGCGTGCATCAGGTGCGTCTTGCCAAGGCCGACCCCGCCGTAAAGGAAGAGCGGGTTGAAGGGCACTTCCTGTGATTCGGCGGCACGCCGGGCCGCGGCATAGGCAAGCTCGTTCGGCTTGCCGACGACGAAATCGTCGAACGTGAATCGCGGGTCCAACGGGGATGAAACGCCGTCCTCATCCTCGGCGCCCGACTCCGGCAGCGGTTCATCGCTGCGATGGCCGCCGTTGATCCGGGTCAGCGGTGCAGGTGCCGCAACGGCGACCGGTTCCGCCGCATGGCAATCGGCCCCGATGATGAGATCGACCTCCGAGATGTCGGGATTCTCGGACGCCCACAGGTTGGTGATTCGGTCGGCGTAGTGGTTCGCCACCCAATCACGCACGAAGCGGTTGGGGACGCTCAGCCGCACGGCCTTGCCGTCGACCGTGGCGACAGCCACGGGTTGCAGCCAGCTGCGGAATGCCGCCTCGCCCACTTCCTGGCGCAGCCGGGCTCTGACCCGGCTCCATTCCTGCTCGACAGATGCATGCTCCGTCATCACGCCAATACCCTTCTTGGCACCCTGGCATGCGCCGGGCGACGAGCAATTCCGTTGAGCGGCCGGCTCCTCCCGTCAGGTCGAGATGATGCCCACCAACCCGTCTATATCAAGAAGAAGATACCGAATAATGGAGGGAACAAACCTTCGGAACGAAAAGATATCCCACATCCATTTCAAATGTTTCAGAGCGTCGTTCCGGCATGATTGTTGTCTTCTCTTATTGGTTGCTCTGCGTTCCAAACGTCCAGAGATCATAGAAGCCGCAGCTTCGGCGTGGCAACTGGACCGAAACCGGAACCTCGCAAAAAGAAAAATACTTGCGTTCAGTCTACTTTGCAAAAACAAGTTTAGCTCGGCTCCAGTTCTTGAAGCCGAGTTAACAACTTGTGGATAGTCCTGGAAAACTCTGTGACTTACTGAGCCGCCATCGCCTTGATGCGCTGGGCGAGGCGAGACACCTTCCGCGCGGCTGTGTTCTTGTGGAGAACGCCGTGCGTGACACCACGCTGGATTTCCGGCTGGGCGGCCATGAACTGGGTCCGCGCAGCGCTTTCATCGCCGCTGGCAATCGCGACTTCGACCTTCTTCACGAAGGTGCGGATCCGGCTGATGCGTGCGTGATTGATAACCCGACGCCGGTCGTTCCGGCGCATACGCTTCTTGGCAGACTTATGATGCGGCATTGACGGTCAGCTCACCCTGAAAAAAGGACATCCGCCCGTCCCGAAGGCCGGCATGCGCGTTGCCCATATCCGAAATCGTAAGCCTAATAACCTATCGGAACCGGTGACCCAGTGCAAGCGCCGGCAGGGTCCGCAGGGTCAGCGGTTCTGGAAATCGGCGTTGCGCTTGTCGAGGAAGGCCGCCATGCCCTCCTTCTGGTCCTCGGTCGCGAAGGTGGAATGGAACAGGCGCCGTTCGAATCGGACGCCTTCGGCCAAGGTCGTCTCGAACGCCCGGTTCACCGCCTCCTTGGTCATCATCGCCGACGGCCGGGATTTCTTGGCGATGTCGGTCGCGATCTTCAGCGTCTCGTCGAGCAGGTCGGCAACCGGCACGATCAGCGCCACGAGGCCCGCGCGCTCGGCCGCCTCCGCATCGAGGTTGCGGCCGGTCAGGCACATCAGCATCGCCTTGGATTTGCCGATCGACCGGGGTAGGCGCTGGGTGCCGCCGGACCCCGGCATGGTGCCGATGTTGATCTCCGGCTGGCCGAATTTGGCGTTGTCGGCCGCGATGATGAAGTCGCACATCAGCGCGAACTCGCAGCCTCCGCCCAGCGCGTAGCCGGCAACCGCGGCGATGGTCGGCTTGCGCACCCGGCTCAGCCGTTCCCATTTCGCGGTGATGAAATCCTCCTTGTAGACGTCCATGTAGGACTTCGAGGCCATCTCCTGAATGTCGGCGCCGGCCGCGAAGGCCTTGTCGCTGCCGGTCAGGACAATGCAGCCGATCTCGTCATCGGCCTCGAACGCGTCGAGCGCCTGGTTGAGTTCGGTCACCAGCTGGTCGCAGAGGGCGTTCAACGCCTTCGGCCGGTTCAGCGTGACGAGGCCGACGGGCCCGCGCGTTTCCGTCTGGATCATCTGATACGGCATCGCCGCCGTTCCTCCTCGAATAGCCTCGTCCCTGGCACCGTATCGTTCCGGCAGAGGCCAAGGAAACGCCCCGTCACCCGTCCCGGGGTACCGGGGTTATCGTAAAGCGGACTACAACGTCGTCCCCCGCTTTCGCGAATTCAAGGCTCAACATTTCGCCGTCCCTGAGGTAGCGATCCGCCCCGCGCGCCCGCCAGCCGAGCTGTTCCAGGCTTTGCGCATAGAAGGTCCGGGCCGCTTCCAGGGCCACCGGGCCGGTCACCCAGGCCTCGGCAATCCGGCCCTCCGGCTTGTCGAAGACGAGCGGCGGGGTCGGGGTATCGGACAGTCCGGGCATCAGCGGCACGTCGACCAGGCCGGCGACGAACCGGGCCTCCCCCGCCGTGAGCGCGGTCGGGTTCAGCCAAAGCGCCGCGGCGATCAGTGCTGCAGCCGCGGGCAGAAGAAGGTTGAGCGATTCGACTGGACGATTCGGGCGATCCCGCCGGTCTTCTCGACCACGCAATGGCAGTCCGGACATGGCTGACCCTCTTTGCCGTAGACCGCGAAACGATGCTGGAAATAGCCCAGTTCGCCGCTCGATTGCACGTAATCCCGCAAGGTGCTGCCGCCCGCCTCGATCGCGTCGGTCAGGACCGCCCGGATCGCCTCCACCAGCCGCTCCGCACGCCGGCGGCCGAGCGTCCCGGCGCGCCTGCGGGGGCTGAGCCGGGCGCGGTAGAGCGCTTCGGCGACATAGATGTTGCCGAGCCCTGCCACGACCTTCTGGTCGAGGAGGAAGGCCTTGAGCGGGCTGGTTCGCCCCTCAGCCGCCGCCAGGAGGTAGTCCGCGTCAAAGCCGCCGCCCAACGGTTCCGGGCCGGTCGCGTTGAGAAGCGGGTGATCCCCGACCCGGTCGGCCGGGAACAGGTCCATCAACCCGAACCGGCGGGCGTCGTTGAAGGTGACGCGCACCCCCCCGTCGCTCTCGACGATGACGTGGTCGTGCGGGCTCGGGTCCAATGCCTCGGCAGTCGAGGTCAGGACCATCCGCCCCGACATGCCGAGATGGATAAGCCAGATGAGACCCCGGTCGAGGCGCACCAACAGGTACTTGGCGTGCCGGTCGATGGCATCCACCCGCGCCCCCGTCAGGCCCTGGCCGAACCCCTCCGGCAGCGGCCGGCGCAGATCGCCGCGGCGCACGATGGCGCGCGCGATGCGGTCACCGATCAGGGCAGTGGCGAGGCCGCGGCCGACGGTTTCGACCTCTGGCAGTTCGGGCATGGCGGCGAGTGGGCTTCGGCGGGGGCGGGCGACGACAGCTTGACGGGTGAAGGCTCTCTCGTCATAGCGATAAGCACGTTGCCCCAGAGCGAACAAGGACTGGTTCACGATGCCCCGGGATCATCAGGACGCCCTGATCGAGCTCATGATGCTGATGTCCGCGTCCGACGGGGAGATGAGCGATCGCGAACTCGACGTCATCACGGATGATGTCAGCACCCTGCCCGTGTTCGAGGGCTTCGACCTCGACCGCCTGAACGAAATCGGGGGCGAGGTGGCCCAGGCCCTGGAGGATCCCGACGGCCTGCGCACCGCCCTCGACCGCATCGCCGCCGCCCTTCCGCCGAGCCTGCGCGAGACCGCCTACGCCCTCGCGGTCGAGGTCGCCGCGGCGGACGGCTCGACCGAGCAGGAGGAACTTCGCCTCCTGGAAATGATCCGGGCGCGTTTCCGGCTTGCCGACCTGGTCGTCGCGGCGATCGAACGGACGGCGCGGGCGCGCCTCGCCACCCTCTAGCGCGTGCTCCGGCGATGTGGACCCACATCGCGGTTCGGAACGCGCACCAATCAATCGAGTCTGAGCATTTTCCGAACCGCCGGGCCGATTCCGTCCGGCTAGAAAACGCTCTAGTATTCTGATTCCGAAGTTCACTGCCAGGGCGAAACCCGCGCGCTTGCGAACTTCGCAATCGAGAAGGACACTAGATTCAATGGGTTGCTAGTGTGATTCAGATCGAGAAGGTCGCAACCAGCTTGCGGATAGAGCGATCGACCTTCTCGATCATCACACTAGCGTGTCCGCCTCTCCAGTCCGCTGTGAATGTGGCGCCCCGGCTCGGATCGGTCTAGATACGCCTCGGAACACGGGGCGGCCGAACACGGGGCGGCCTTTCAGCGGCCAAGGGAGGACGGGGAATGGCAGATGCACCCGCGAATGCGGAAGCGATCGTCGCAGGCACCGCACCGATCGGTGTCGAGGTCGAGGCGGGCAAGACCTATTACTGGTGCAGCTGTGGCCGCAGCGCCAACCAGCCGTTCTGTGACGGCTCCCACAAGGACACCGGCCTGACCCCGGTCAAGTGGACGGCCGAAACGGCGCGCAAGGTCTTCTTCTGCGCGTGCAAGAAGACCTCCGGCGTGCCGCTGTGCGACGGCTCGCACAACCGCATCGGGTGAGACGGCTGGAACACGCTCAGGTTCAATTGTTTGGCGCGCGTTCCGAACCGCGATGTCGGTCCACATCGCTGGAACACGCGCTAGGGCACGCCGGGGCGACATCGGGGGGCGAGCGGGATGTCGGTGACGGAGGAAGAAGTCGAGATCGATGACGCGGCTGGAGAGCCGCGTGGCTCGGCCGCTCAGCCGGGGAAGGGCGGCAAGGGCAAGGGCCGTTCGCGCCGGCGCTTCGCGGAAAAGGCGTCGCATGAAGCCGGCTTCGCCGATGTCTACGACCGTTCCCTCCACAAGCTGGTGGGAGAGGTCGAGGCCGAGCGCCAGGGCCGCGTCAATCGTCTGGTCATGGTCTTCGCCGGGCTGTTCATCGCCGCGGTGGTGATTGCCGCCGCCTTCAGTCTCGCCAACCTTTGGGTCGGAGTTGCGATGCTGGTCGTCCTCGTGATCGCCGCGTCGACCCTGTCGATGGTAATCTTCCTCCACGCCAAGCGCCAGTTCTCCAGCGGCATCACGGAACGGGTGATGCCGGTGATCGCCGACTTCATGCCCGACACCCGTTACGAGGCGGCCATTACCCAGGGCCTCGACCCGGCCCCCTTCGTCGACCAGGGCCTGATCCCCGACGACGGTGACATCCGGCTCGACCACCATTTCGTCGGCACCCACCGCACCCTTCCGTTCGAGGTCGCGGAGGCCCGGATCGAGAAGCGCGGCACGCTGGGCACCCGCGTCCTGTTCAACGGGCTGTTGCTCACCATCGTCCTGCCGGAGGGGCCGCAAGGCCGGGTCCGGCTGACCAGCGCCCTGGGCCGGGTCGGCACCCGGCTGCTCGGCCAGTTCATGGATGCCACCGGCAGCGGCAAGGCCTCGACCGGGGATGCCAAGTTCCAGGAGGTCTTCCATGTCGAGGCGTCCGACAAGCTCGCCGTCCGCTCGACCCTAACCACCGAGGCCCGCGCCAACCTCCTCGCCCTGGCGGAGGCCGTGCGTCCCCAGCCGATCCGCTGCGTGATCGAGGATGGCGTGATGCTGTTGTCGTTGCCGGTGCCCTCGGCGGTGTTCCACCGCGGCGACATGATGAAGCCGGTGACCCGGTTCGACCGGGACGTGCGTGCCCTTCTCCACGACGCGACGATCATGCATCGCGTCATCGAGATCCTGGTCGGCGAACGTCACGCCCGGGTATTGCAGACCGGCATCTGACCCGCCGGCCGCGTCAGTCGTCGACGAAGAACCCCTCGAAAGCTGCCAGCGTCTCGGCCGGTGCCTCTTCCGGGATGAAATGGCCGGAGGCCACGCCGTGCCCGCGCACGTCGCGTGCCTTCTCGCGCCAGGTCGCCATCACGTCGAAATTCTTCTCGACCCGGCCGTTCAGCCCCCACAGCACCAGGAGCGGGCAGTCGACCAGGTTGCCGGCGGCGCGATCCGCCCGGTCATGGTCGAGGTCGATGGTGGCGCCTGCGCGATAGTCCTCGCAGGAGGCATGGATGGTCGCGGGGTCGGAGAAGCAGCGGACGTATTCCGCCATCACCTCCTCCGTGAAGGCCTCCCGGTTCTCCCAGAAGCGGCCGAGCACGTTCTTGAGGAAGGTTTCCGGATCGAGGCCGATCATGTGTTCCGGAAAGCCGTGGGGCCGGGTCAGGAAGAACCAGTGATAGTAGTCCGTGGCCGTCGCCTGGCTCACGGTTTCGAACACGGTCAACGTCGGTGCTATGTCGAGGACCGCCGCGCGCAGGACCGCATCCGGATGGTCGAGCGCCATGCGATGGGTGATCCGCGCACCCCGGTCGTGGCCGGCGACATAGAAGCGGTCGTAGCCCAGGGTCGCCATCAGTTCGACCTGATCGCGCGCGTTGGTGCGCTTGCAGTAGGTCACATGATCGGGGTCGGAGGCCGGCTTGGCGCTGTCGCCGTAGCCGCGCAGGTCCGGCACCACGACGGTGTAGCGACGGGCCAGTTGCGGGGCGACGCGGTGCCACATCAGGTGGCTCTGGGGATAGCCGTGAAGGAGCAGGAACGGCGGCCCGTCGCCGCCGATCACGGCATGCAGATCGACCCCGTCGACCGTGATGAATTCGCGTCGGAATCCGTCGAACAACATGTGCGTTTCCTCCCGGCAACCGAATGTCAGGGCGTCTGGTAGCGGCCGGAGGGCTCATCCCGCAAGGGTCGGTCGTGGTACGATGAAAGTTCATCGGCAGAAGAGGCAGACATGGCGAACGACAAAGGGGGAGCCCCGATAGCGAGCACCCGAAGCTGGTCGAAGCAGCGGGGCGCGCCCCTCGACCAATTCACCGAGGAGGACTGGGAGGCTTGGCACAAGCACCTGTCGTCGCCACCGATGCCCATGGCTAAGGTCAGCCCCGAGGAGGTTTGGCGGTCTGTCCGCCGCCTTGACCCCGAATGCTACGCTCTATTAGTCCGAGAGCGAGAGCGAGAGCGGGTAGGATTGCTCCCTCCTCCAGGGCACGGCGAAGACGAGTGATCCAGCCCGGCCCTTTACCGACGATCCGGCGGGCGTTCCGGATGTCCGCGCGCGCAGCGCCCCATCGCGCGGCCCACTCGTGATCCTGCTGCAGCTTGCCCAACGCATGCTGGGCAATTCCGGCTTTCTGATCGAGGCTGCGGACCATGTCGGGCGGCATGTCATCCGCCGCAAACGAAAAGGGGCCGGTCCATTGGACCGGCCCCCCTCGAACCAGAACTCGCGGCTGGATCAGAAGTCCATGCCGCCCATGCCGCCCATGTCCGGAGCGCCGCCCATCGGGGCCTTCTTCTCCGGCTTCTCGGCGACCGTCGCCTCGGTGGTGATCAGCAGGCCGGCGACCGAGGCCGCATCCTGCAGCGCCGTGCGCACGACCTTGGTCGGGTCGATGATGCCGGCCTTCACGAGGTCGGTGTAGACACCGGCCTGGGCATCGAAGCCGAAGGTGGCATCCGGACCCTCGAGCAGCTTGCCGACGACGACCGAGCCTTCCTCACCGGCGTTCTCGGCAATCTGACGGACCGGCGACTGCAGGGCGCGGCGCACGATGTCGACACCGACACGCTGGTCGTCGTTGGCCGGCTTCAGGCTGTCGAGCACGCGGGTCGCATAGAGGAGGGCGGTGCCACCGCCCGGCACGATGCCTTCCTGGACCGCCGCCCGGGTGGCGTGCATGGCATCGTCCACGCGGTCCTTGCGCTCCTTCACCTCGACCTCGGTCGCCCCGCCGACACGGATGACCGCGACACCGCCGGCGAGCTTCGCCAGACGCTCCTGCAG
>CAYNIS010000045.1:0-11233 GCA_964397055.1 uncultured Rhodospirillaceae bacterium
GTCGCGACGCCTGTCGCGGTTTCACGACGGGCTGATCGAGGCCGGCCGGGCGCGCTGGTTCGATGGCCGTCTTTGGCGCAGCGCGGCGGCGCCGCTTAACGAGCCGGCGCTGATCGCGGCACGGCTGGTGCCGTTCCTGCGCGATCGCGGCATCGCGCTGTGCTCACAAATGGCAGAATCGTGATAGATGAACGATAAGAAGAAAGGGAATGTGATCATGAGTGACAGCGTCAAGACCAAGGTTCTGATCATCGGCTCGGGCCCGGCCGGCTATACCGCCGCCATCTATGCCGCGCGGGCCAGCCTTGAACCGGTTCTGGTGCAGGGCCTGCAGCCCGGCGGCCAGCTGACCATCACCACCGATGTCGAGAACTATCCGGGCTTCGCGGACGTCATCCAGGGTCCCTGGCTGATGGAACAGATGCGCCTCCAGGCCGAGCACGTCGGGACCAAGCTCGACTACGACATCGTCACGGACATCGACCTCTCCCGCCGGCCGTTCGTCGCGACCGCCGACAGCGGCCAGGTCTATGAGGCGGAAACGGTGATCATCGCGACCGGCGCCCAGGCGCGCTGGCTCGACGTGCCGGGCGAGGAAACCTTCAAGGGCTATGGTGTTTCGGCCTGCGCGACCTGCGACGGCTTCTTCTACAAGGACCGGGAGGTGCTGGTCGTCGGCGGCGGCAACACCGCGGCGGAGGAGGCCCTGTTCCTCACCAACTTCGCGGCACGCGTGCGCCTGATCCACCGCCGCGATGCCCTGCGCGCCGAACACATCCTGACCGAGCGGGTCAAGGCGCACCCGAAGATCGAGGTCGTCTGGGACAGCGTGGTGGAGGAGATCCGCGGCAAGTCGGAGTTTCCGCCGACCATGACCGATGCCGTGATCCGCAACGTCAAGACGGGCGAGCTTTCGACCCTGACGGCAGACGGCCTGTTCGTCGCCATCGGCCACGACCCGGCGACGGAGCTTTTCCGCGGCAAGCTCAAGATGGACGATCACGGCTACATCCTGACCGCCCCGGACTCGACCGAGACCTCCGTTCCGGGCGTGTTCGCCGCGGGTGACGTCAAGGATCAGATCTATCGCCAGGCAGTGACGGCGGCCGGCATGGGCTGCATGGCGGCCCTCGAAGCCGATCGGTTCCTGGCGGAGGCGGCCCTTGATCTTCCTTCGGTGGCGGCCGCCAGCTGATCTCTCGAACTGACCGGTCGGTCAGCGGTCAGGGGTTGCGCCGCAGCACCATTCGGGGGCTACATATCACCCGTGCGGTTTCGGTCTGGCTCTGCCCGACGCGCTGCCGTGCGGGCAGGTGTCGTGTCGCCCGAGACACGGCGTGGTTTCGCGAGGCACTATGGACTGGGACAAGCTGCGGGTGTTTCACGCCGTTGCCGAGGCGGGCAGTTTCACGCATGCCGGCGAGGCGCTGAGCCTCAGCCAGTCCGCGGTCAGCCGTCAGATCAGCGCGCTTGAGGAAAGCCTGCGCGTGCCTCTGTTCCACCGGCATGCCCGCGGCCTGATCCTGACCGAACAGGGCGAGCTTTTGCAGCGCACCGCGCGCGAAATCTTCTCGCGCCTGTCGATGACCGAAGCGATCCTGCAGGACAGCCGGACCACGCCGAAGGGCCCGCTGACGATCACCACGACCTTCGCCTTCGGGTCGGTCTGGCTGACCCCGCGGATGCACGAGTTCCAGGAACGCTATCCGGACATCCAACTGACCCTTCTGATGGACGATCACGAACTCGACCTCGCCATGCGCGAAGCCGATGTCGCGATCCGCATGCAGCCGCCGCGTCAGCCGGATCTGATCCAGCGCCATCTGGCCTCGATCCGATTCCACCTCTACGCGACGCGCGACTACATCGCGCGGGCCGGGACGCCGCAGACACAGGCCGAACTGAAGGACCATCGGCTGATCGTCTATCCGGCGAACGCCTTTGCGCCGTTCCCGAACCACAACTGGCTCGCCGACATCTCGGAAGTTGACCTCACGGCCGATCCCAAGAGCCTGAAGATCAACAGCATGTACGCGATCTTCCGGGCAACACTCGCCGGCAACGGCATCGCCTCCCTGCCGGACTTCCTGGCGCGCGGCAACAGCGAGCTGGTCCAGGTCCTGCCGGAGGTGAAGGGCCCGCGCGTCGACAGCTACTTCGTCTATGCCGAGGAGCTGCGGCATTCGAAGCGGATCGAGGTCCTGCGCGACTTCCTGATCGAGAAGGTCCAGGCCGAGAGCCTGTAGTCAGGCCTCCGCCCGCCGATAACAGTCGTCGGCAATCGCCCCGGCCGTGGTCAGCCAGACCCCGTCGACCGCGTTCTGGACGATGTGCTCCAGCGCCCGCCTCAGCGCCCGCAGCCGGTAGGGCTGGCCGACGATGTAGGGGTGAAGGGCGATCCCCATCACCAGCGGCTGGTGGCGGCTGTCGGCCAGCATCTCGTCGAACTGGTCGACGATCATGTCGGCGAATTCCCGGGCGCCCGCGCGCCGCGCCACGATCGCCGGAATGTCGTTCAGTTCCTGCGGGTAGGGCACGGACAAGAGCGGCTGGCCGCCGCGCGTGGTCATCCACACCGGCTGGTCGTCCATCGCCCAATTCAGGGTGTAGCGATAGCCCCCCTCGGCCAGGAGGTCGGGCGTGAGGTGGCTTTCGGCGATCCACGGGCTGAGCCAGCCGGCCGGGGCCCTGCCCTCCTCCGCCATGATGCGCCCGGTGGTCTCCGCAATCAGCCGGCGCTCTTCGTCCTCCGACAAGACACTCTGGCGCTCGGCGTTGGTGCGGCCATGGCCGGCGATCTCGTCGCCGCGGGCACGATGGGCCGCGATCAGGTCGGGCGCGTGGTCGTACATCGCGGTGTTGAGCAGGACGGTCGCCGGCAGCCTCATCTGGTCGAGGAGGGCGAGGAGCCGCCAGGCACCGACCCGGTTGCCATACTCCCGCCAGCTGTAGTTCAGGACGTCCGGGGGCGGGCCGCCCGGCGCCAGCTCCGCCCCCAGGCCCTCGCCGAAGGAAAAGTGCTCGAGATTGACGCCGAGATAGACCGCGAGGCGTCGCTCCTCCGGCCAGCTGTAGTCGGCGCGGGAGGTGATGGCGGAATAGGCGAAGCGGCCGGGGCTGATCAGATCCATGACAACGGCGTCCTGGAGAGCGTGGCATCGAGATAGGCGAATTTCACGATACCCGCTATCGGCGGTCCTGGGTTACGTGTTTAACCGTAGCGACCCAGACAGGTGCGGCGCCCCAAGCCGCCGATCAGGAGCCTGCCCCTCGCCATGCTCGATCTCTCCACCTTCTCGATCGTCGGACGTTGCCCGCGGACCGGCATGCTGGGGGTCGCCGTCGCGACCGCCGTGCCCGCCGTCGGCAGCTTGTGCGCCCATGTCCGCACCGGCATCGCCGCCGTGGCGACCCAGGCCTGGACCAACCCCTATCTGGCCATCGACGCCATCGCCAAGATCACCCGCGGCCGCTCGGCCCGCGGCGCGCTCGAAGCGGAAATCTCGGCCGACCCGGAACGCGACCACCGTCAGCTCGGCATGGTCGACCTGGACGGCAATGCCGCCGCCTGGACCGGCGAGGACTGCACGCCCTATGCCGGCCATCTGGTCGATGTCGGCATGACCGCGCAGGGCAACATGCTGACCGGGCCTGAGGTGCTGGAGGCGATGGTCGAGGCGTACAAGGCGACAGCCGCCCTCGACCTCGCCGAACGCCTGCTGTTGTCGCTGGAGGCCGGGCAGCGGGCCGGCGGCGACAAGCGCGGCCGGCAGTCCGCGGCCCTCAAGGTCCACAATCGGGAGGAATATCCCTGGCTGGATCTGCGCGTCGACGAGCATGCAAGCCCGGTCGAGGAACTGCGCCGCATCTATACGGTCGCCCGCGCCCAGCTGTTGCCGATGGTCGAGAGCCTGCCGAAGCGCGGCGAGCAGGCCTCCGGTCGCAACCCCGCGGTCGCCAAGATGCTGTCGATGCCGCCGCAGCACCGCCCGGGCGGTGGCGGCGGTCATTGAGGGCAAGCGGGCGGCCTACTTGAAGAAGGCTTCGCCCCCTTGACCTACTTGAAGAGGGCTTCGCCCTCGAGACCCTGATAAAGGCCGGCGACCTGCTCTTCATAGCCGTTGTAGAGCAGGGTCGGCACGCGGCCGTCCTTCCCCAGCAGGCGTTCGGTCGCCTGGCTCCAGCGCGGATGGTCGACCTCCGGATTGACGTTGGCCCAGAAGCCGTATTCGCGCGGGCCGACGACCGACCAGAAGGTGTCCGGCCGCTCGTCGGTGAAGGTGAAGCGTACCAGCGACTTGATCGACTTGAAGCCGTACTTCCAAGGGGTGACGAGACGCAGCGGCGCGCCGTTCTGCTTCGGGATCGGCTTGCCGTAGAGGCCGGTCGCGATGAAGGCCAGCTCGTTCGTCGCCTCCGCCATGGTCAGCCCCTCGACATAGGGCCACGGGTACCAGCGCTGGCGCTGGCCGCGCGCGTTGTCGGGGTCGAGGAAGGTCTCCATCCGGATGTACTTCGCCGAGGACAGCGGGCGGGCATAGTCGACGAGGGCGGCCAGCGCGAAGCCGCTCCACGGCACGGCCATCGCCCAGGCCTCGACACAGCGGAAACGGTAGAGGCGCTCCTCCAGCGGCATCGCCCGGATCAGCGTGTCGAAGTCGACCGTGCGCTCTTCCTCGACCATGCCGTCGAAGGTGACGGTCCAGGGGCGGAGCTGCAGCGACTGGGCCTGCGCGTGGATGTTCTTCGACGAGCCGAACTCGTAGAAGTTGTTGTAGGTGGTCGCCAGTTCCTCCGGCGTCAGGTCGCGGTCGAGGGTGTAGGCCTCGTTCCGGTCGACGGGATAGAGGTCGGCGGTCGGGTCGACCTCGGCATGGACATCGCCCGAGCGCATCAGGAGGCCGGCACCGATCGCGCCGGCGCCAAGGAAGCCCATGCCCTTCAGGATGGACCGCCGGTTCAGATAGACGTGCTCCGGCGTGGCATCCTTTTCGGGCATGGCCCAGGACGGGGTGCGCTTGATCAGCATGGCTTGGCTCCTCGTGGCCGATCGCATCGTTCGGATGTGATGGTGACTTATCACCCGGTTCGCACGAGCGCCCTCGATAGATGCACCCTTTGGCACAAAAGTGACGGCCCGGGCACTGTTTGATATCGTTCGAGGGGGTGAACGCGGATGGCCTGCGGCACCCTCTCGGGAGTGAGGCATGTGACACGGCGTCTGACTGTGGAACTCGACGACGATACGGCCAGGGAAATCGATCGAGCCGTTGAACGGGGGCGGTTCCCGTCGGCACAAGCCCTGATCACCGCCGCACTCGATGCATGGAACCGGAACGAAGAGTCGCGGACAAGCCGCCTCGCCGAGATCGAAGCCGAAATCCTGGAGGCGGCAAGGGACACATCTCCTGATTTCACGGTGGCCGAAGCGAGGGCCCGGTTGACGACCGACGATTGGAAGATCGGGCACGGGCCGGAGCATGCGGACCTATAGGGTCCGGGTCACTGGCCGCGCAATCGCAGACATCGAGCGCATCCGCAGCCATATTGCGACGGACAGCAGCCTTCGAGAGACAGCACAACGCTACGCGCTAAGGCTCCTCGACAGGTGTGATGCCCTATCGATTGCTCCCCATCGTGGCGCCCGTCGTGACGATCTTGTCGACGGTCTGCGGATACTGGCGATTTCACGCAACGCCGTCGCCGCGTTCATCGTGGACGATGAGGCGGGTACCGTTCGAGTGCTGCGCATCTTCCATGGTCGGCAGGATTATGAGGCGCTTATCCTGAAAGGCGGGCTTTTCTAACGCCCGCGACCGGCATCCTTCTCCCGACCAAGTGACGGGTCTTTCTGGATTTCGGGCTTGAATTCGGGTACCTTAGGAGGTGGCGGGCTCGTGTGCCCGCCCCTCCCGACAATTCGACAGCGTTCGATCGCGCGCGCGTGCCCTGCGGCCCGTGCCGGCGCCGTAACGATTTCGAAAACCCCCGATCTTCAAAACTGAACAAACCGATCGCCGGCGACAGGCCCGGCGGAACAAGGACGTCCATCCATGACCGATGCCACCCAGACCCTCGACGGCCAGGACCAGCCGAAGAAGAAGCGCGTCATCAACGTGCTTGCGATCGACGGCGGCGGCATACGGGGCATCATCGCAGCGCGCATCCTGGAAGAGCTGGAAGCCAAGACCGGCAAGCCGATCGCCGAACAGTTCGACCTGATCGCCGGCACCTCGACCGGCGGTATTCTGGCCCTCGGCCTCACCAAGCCCGATCCCGATGACCCGACCAAGCCGCAGTTCACCGCGAAGGAGATCGGCGATCTCTATCGCGAAGAGGGCGGCGACATCTTCCCGAAGAAGTTCCTCGGCGGGGTCCGCGCGCTGTTTCAGGAACGCTACAACGCCGGGGGTCTGGAAAAGGCGCTGGAGGAACGCTTCGGCGATGCCGAACTGCACGATGCGCTGACCAATGTCCTGGTCACCGGCTACGATATTGAACGGCGCAAAACCGTCGCGTTCAAGAACCGCACGCAGGGCGAACTGGCGCGCAAGGAGAACTTCCTGATGAAGGATGTCGCGCGCGCCACCTCGGCGGCACCCACCTTCTTCGAGCCCGCCAAGATCCAGTCCATCCCGCTCGATGATCCGCAAGGCAAGGAGCCGGTCGGATCGTCCGAGTTCAACGTGGTCGACGGCGGTGTGTACGCCAACAACCCGGCCCGTATGGCGAAGACGGAGGCGGACAAGATCGCCCAGGTCTACCGCGCACGCGGCGAGGAGGTGGAGGTCCGCGTCCTGTCGCTCGGCACCGGGGACACGACGGAACCGATCCTCTACGATGATGCCAAGGACTGGGGCGCCGTCGGCTGGATCCACCCGGCGAACAAGACCCCGATCATCAACATCATGATGGACGGCCAGGCCGACGCGGTCGACTACGACCTCGAGATCGACATGGAGGATTTGTACACCCGGATCGAGGAGAAGCTGACGCCAGAAGACGCCAGCCTCGCCATGGACGATGCCAGCCCGAAGAACATCGAGCGCCTGCGGGCCTTCTCCGAGAAGGTGGTAGAGAAGAACCGGTCGACCATCGATCGCATCGCCGCCGAGCTGAAGGGCGACGATCCGGCAGGGCCGATGCCGGCCAACGAACACGAACACGAACACGAACGCACCAATGTCATCGGCGACACCGTGCCGATCCCGCGCCCGCCGAAGCGCCGCGGTCAGATGCGCATGGGCGGATTATCATAACAGCGGTGAAGTTGGCCACGGCGACAGGTCCTGCAACCCCGTGTCCGAGGTTTTCGACAGGTCAGGAAAGGTCGCCGCAAGCTTTCTGGATGCGCCGGCAGGCTTCCTCCAGCGCCTCGGTCGAGGTCGCGTAGGAGATGCGGAAGAACGGGGCGAGGCCGAATGCCGAGCCCTGAACCACCGCCACCCCCTGACTTTCCAGAAGGTAGGTCACGAACGCCTCGTCGTCGGCGATGACGGTGCCGCCCGGGGTCTTCTTGCCGATCGTGCCGGCGCAGGACGGGTAGACGTAGAACGCCCCCTCCGGCTTGTGGCAGACGATGCCGTTCGCCTGGTTGAGCATGGAGACCACCAGGTCGCGCCGTTCCTTGAAGGTGTCGTTGCGGGGCTTCAGGAAGTCGTGCGGGCCGTTGAGCGCGGCGACCGCCGCCGCCTGGCTGATCGACGACGGGTTGGAGGTCGACTGCGACTGGACCTTGCCCATCGCTTTGATCAGGTCCTTCGGCCCGCCGGCATAGCCGATGCGCCAGCCGGTCATGGCATAGGCCTTGGAAACCCCGTTGACGGTCAGGGTGCGGTCGTAGAGCGACGGGTCGACCTGGGCCGGGGTCACGAAGGCAAAGCCGTCATAGACCAGGTGTTCGTACATGTCGTCGGTCATGACATGGACATGCGGATGGCGCGCCAGCACGTCGGTCAGCGCCTTCATCTCCTGCGCGCTGTAGGCCGCCCCGGTCGGGTTGTTCGGGGAGTTGAGGATGATCCACTTGCTCTTCGGCGTGATCGCCTTTTCAAGATCGGCCGGCTGCAGCTTGAACTGCTTGTCTTCCGGGCACTGGACAATCACCGGCGTGCCTTCGGCGAGCAGCACCATGTCCGGATAAG
Source organism: uncultured Rhodospirillaceae bacterium (assembly GCA_964397055.1). Classification (GTDB taxonomy): domain Bacteria; phylum Pseudomonadota; class Alphaproteobacteria; order CAYNIS01; family CAYNIS01; genus CAYNIS01. The sequence goes on from CAYNIS010000045.1 coordinate 8,145, forward strand.
AGACCCAGTAGGGAGCCGGGATGATCACCTCGTCGCCCGGATCGAGGGTGGCGACCAGCGCGTTGTAGAGCACCTGCTTGCCGCCGGTGCCGACGGAAACCTGATCGACCGCGTAGTCGAGGCCGTTGTCACGCTTGAACTTGGCGACGATCGCCTCCTTCAATGCCGGCGTGCCGTCGACGCCGGTGTACTTTGTGTCGCCCGCCCAGATGGCGGCGACCGCGGCTTCCTTGATGTGGTCGGGCGTGTCGAAATCGGGCTCCCCGGCGCCGAGGCCGATGACGTCGCGGCCGGCGGCTTTCAGGTCGCGGGCCTTCTGGGTGACGGCAATGGTCGGCGAAGGCTTGATACGCGCGAGGCGCTGTCCGACGAGCGACATGGGCTTCCGGCTCCGATCTCTCTTGGGTGTTGTGGCCGGGACCGGAGCCTAGGGCGACGGCCGTGACGGCGCAATCCGGGCGTCGTTCATGCGGGTGCAGAGCTGATCGGCACCGCCCCCATGGCTGAACGCAGACCCGCGACGTCGAAGTCCGGCAACGGATCGCGGCGGTCGGCCATGTTCCGGTCGAGCCAGTCGCGAACGGCACTCAGATGCGGTGCGGCGAGCGACCGGTCCAGCAGGCGCATCACCCGCGGCAGGTGGTGGAGCTTGCCGTCGTTGCCGTCGCGCACCAGGAAGCGCACGAACAGCCCGCCCACCCGCGCATGCTGTTGGGCGCCCAGGGCGGCGAACCACGCGTCGAACACCTCCCGGTCGATGCCGGCGGCCCGCTCGAAATAGCGGGCGCGCATGGCCGCGACCAGATCGTCGGGCACGTCGCGCCGGGCATCCTCCAGCAACGACATCATGTCATAGGCGGCCGAACCGATCCGGGCGTCCTGGAAGTCCAGCAGACCGCAGGCCGCCAGGCCCCGCTGCCCGGCGCGGCGCATCAGGTTGCCGGGGTGATAATCGCGAAAGACGAAGCGGTCGGGGATCGGCGGCAGGCGGTCGACGACCTCCCCCCAGAGCCCGCGCCAGTCGGCCATCATCTGGGCGGAGGTGGGCCGGCCGCGCCGGGCGGCGAGTTGCCACTGCAGGAGCCAGCCGGCCCCGTCCAGGATATGGTTGCGGTCGAAGGCGGGGGCGTCGACACCCGTCGCCGCTTCGCTCTCCTGGACCTTCAGGATCGCATCGACGGCCAGTTCGTAGAGCGGGACGGGATCGGCACCGTCATCGAGGAGCCGGGTGAAGGTGTCGTCGCCGAAGTCCTCCAGCAGGACAAATCCGGCCGCCTCGTCCGCCGCCTCGATCCCCGGCGGGTGGAGGCCAAGGGCGGCCAGGTGCCGCGCGATCCGGATGAAGGGCCCGACGTCTTCTATCGGCGGCGGCGCATCCATCAGGAGCCGGGTCCGCTCGCCCAGCCTCAGGCGGAAATAGCGTCGGTAGGACATGTCGGCGGGCATCAGCTCAAGTACTGCGTCCCGCCACGCCGTGGCGGCGAGGAAGGCGTGGCGCGCCTCGGCTCTCGTGGGGTTCATTACGGGGGTCTGGGGCTGCATGATGCCGATGATGTGAAGCGTGACTGATTGGACGGCCGATGTTTGTGCTGGATCCGAAGCTGGAGGCCAACACCTCCCGCGTCGTGCGTTGGGAGCTGTGTCAGGTCCTCCTGATGGAGGATAGCCGTTTTCCCTGGATGATCCTGGTGCCGGAACGCGAGGACATCCGGGAGATCCATGACCTCCTGCCGCCCGACCAGGGCCTTTTGTGGGGAGAGATCGTGCATGCCGCCCGGCTCTTGGAGACGATCACGTCGGCCGACAAGATGAACGTGGCAGCCCTCGGCAACCAGGTGCCCCAGCTGCATGTCCACGTGATCGCGCGCTATGTCAGCGATGCGGCCTGGCCGAAGCCGGTCTGGGGCGTTGGCGAGCCGGTCCCCTATCACACCAAGGATCGCGACGACCTGATCGAGGAGATCCGCGCCCTGCCGACGCCCTAGTGTCCTGATTGCGAAGTTCGCTGCCAGGGCGTGACCCGCGCGCTTGCGAACTTCGGAATCGAGAAGGACACTAGATTCAATGGGTTACTAGTGTGGTTCAGATCGAGAAGGTCGCACCCAACTCGCGGATAGAGCGATCGACCTTCCAGATCATCACACTAGAGAATCTTCGAGCCGGACGGTATCGGTCCGGCGGGTCGGAAGATGCTCAGACTCAACTGGGCCGCGCGCGTTCCGAACCGCGATGTGGGTCCACATCGCTGGAACACGCGCTAGTTGCCCGCGGCGAGCAGCGCCAGAACCCCGGCGATACCGGCCAGCAGAAGAGCCCCCGTCACGCGCGGGCGGGCGGTCCATCCCAGAAGCGCCCGTACCAGGACCGGTGGCGGCGGCACGCCGAAGGTCTTCGGATCGACGCGCTTTTCTTCATGGCGGGGGCGTAGCTCGAAGTACTGACCGCCCTTGGCAAGCCAGCGGATGTCGCCGGTCATCCAGCCGGGCAGCAGGAGCGGCGCAATCGGTGTCTCCCGGCGCGGCAGGTGCTCGATCCACCACACCGATCGGCCCGCCGATCTGTCCCAGCCGCGGTAGACGATGTGACAGGATCCCCGCGCGCGCTCGACCCCGACGATGACGGGGCCGAGGGCGGAGCCGACGGGAAGCGGCGGCGGGTCGGGTGCTTGGGTCATCCCTGCGACGCTGATCTTCAAAGGGTGAAGCAATCCCTTTAGCACGGCCCGGGCGTGCTAAAGCTCTGCAAACCAAGGTTCAGGGAGACACAAGGATGGCCGATCTCGAAACGGGCACACGGACAGTCCGAAAGGGGCCGCGGCAGACCTTCACCGTCGTGGCCGATGTCGCCGTGGTCGGGTCCGGGGCGGCCGGCATGTCGGCAGCGCTGGAGGCCGCGGCGCCCGGCAAGCGCGTTGCCGTGATCGAGGCCAACGATGCCCCGGGCGGCCAGGCCGTCGGCTCCATGATCGGCACCTTCTGCGGCCTCTATTCCAACGGCCCGACGCCCGGCCGCGTGACCCATGGCATCGCCGACGACCTGATGGCCGATCTGCGCGCCCAGGGCACCGGCAGCCCGCGCCGCGCCCGCAA
>CAYNIS010000045.1:11243-13705 GCA_964397055.1 uncultured Rhodospirillaceae bacterium
TGACGTGCCCGCCCTCGGCCGCTGGGTCGAGGAGCGCTTCCGCGCGGCCGGCGTGCAACTCCTGCTCGGCTCCCCGGTGCGCCAAGTCCATGTCGAGGGCAGCCGCATCGCCCGCCTCGACCTCGCCTCCCGCTGGGGCGATGTCACCGTGGAAGCAGGCGCGGTGGTCGACGCCTCGGGCGACGCCGCCGTCATCTGGCACGCCGGGCTCGACCTCCAGGAGCCGGAGATCACCCTCTACGACACGCTGATGTTCACGCTGGAAAATGTTGCGGTCGATGTCGCCGAGAGCATTCCGCGGCCGGAAATCCACGCCCGCCTGCGCCAGAAAGGCGCGGACTACGGCCTTGTCCGCCATGACGGCTTCGTCTTCGTGACCCAGCCGGATCAGGGCATAGCCCTCGTCAACATGACGCATCTTTCGGTGCCGAAGGACCCGGTCGGGGCGAGCCGTGCGCTGCTCGACGGGCGCCGCCAGGTCGACGACCTCGTGCGCTTCCTGCGGGCCGAGTTCCCCGGCGCCTATGGCGCAGCCCGGGTGCGCCAGTACGGCCTGCCGGGCATTCGCCAGACCCGCTGGATCAAGGGTCGCCACCACATGACGGTGGACGAGGTCCGCTCGGGCCACCGCTACGCCGACACGGTCGCGCGCTGCTCCTGGCCGATCGAATTCCACCATCGGGTCGATGACGTCCATTGGGAGATTTTCGACGACGACCACATGCACTTTGTCCCGCTCGCCAGCATGACGCCGGTGGGGCTCGACAACGTGGTCGCGGCCGGCCGGTGTATTGACGCAGATGCCGCGGCCCTCGCCAGCGTGCGGGTCATGGGCCCGTGCATGGCGATGGGCCGGGCCGCGGTTCATGCGCTCGACCTCGCCGGTTCCGGCTCGGTGCATCAGGTCGATATCGCCACCCTGCAGGGCCGCATCGCCGACAACATCGAGGGCAGCTCCCCGAGCACCGGCGACGCCGGCGACTGGGCGGAGCTGCCGCCGCTGCCCTGAGCCGAGCCCCTGTGGCCGCCATCGCCGCAGATGGACGGCATATCGGCAAGGGCTCTATGGTCCGGTGATCAAAGCGTCAACCGGAGACGAAGACCCGTGACCGACCTGCCCGCGACCTACCGCAAGATCGTGCTCGCCTCCCGCCCGACCGGCATGCCGACCGACGACAACCTCCACCTCGTCGAAACGCCGATGGTGGAACCGGGGCCGGACCAGATCCTGACCCGAACCATCTACATGTCGCTGGACCCGTACATGCGCGGGCGCATGAATGTCAGCCGCTCCTACGCCGCCAATGTCGAACTTGGCGACACCATGGTCGGCGGCACCGTCGGCCAGGTGGTGAAGTCGAACTACGCGGGCCTGGAACCGGGCGACTTCGTGCTCACCGCCGACGGCTGGCAGGAATACGCCGTTTCCGACGGCAGGCACGCCCGCAAGCTCGACCCGTCGGCGGCACCGATCTCGCTCGCGCTTTCCGTCCTCGGCATGCCGGGCATGACCGCCTATGTCGGCCTCCTCGACTTCGGCCGGCCGGAGCCGGGGGAAACCGTCGTTGTCTCCGCCGCCTCCGGGGCGGTCGGCTCGGTCGTCGGGCAGATCGCGAAGGTCAAGGGTGCCCGCGCCGTCGGCATCGCCGGCGGGCCCGACAAATGCGCCTATGTGAAGAACGAGCTCGGCTTCGACGACTGCGTCGACTACAAGGCCGACGACTTCAAGGAGCGCCTGAAGGCCGCCTGCCCGAACGAGATCAACGTCTATTTCGAGAATGTCGGCGGCAAGGTGTTCGAGGTGGTGCTGGACCAGCTTGCCGACTTCGCGCGCATCCCGCTGTGCGGTCGGATCGCCAACTACAACGACAGCGAAGCCCCTCCGGGGCCGAACCTGCTGCCGAAGACGATGGGCATCTTCCTGACCCGCCGGGTCTCCCTGCGCGGCTTCATCGTCTCCAACCACGCGGATCGGGCCGGGGCCTTCCACCGCGACATGGCCCAATGGCTGGGCGAGGGCCGCATCAAGTACCGCGAGGACATCGCCGAGGGCATCGAGAATGCGCGCGACGCGTTCCGCGGGCTTCTGACCGGCGGCAACTTCGGCAAGCAGCTGGTGCGCCTGTCGCCCGACCCGACCCGCTGACGAGGGGGTGCGGACGATGACCGAAACCTACCGTCAGGTCGTCCTGGCGCGGCGCCCTAAAGGCGCGCCCGTCGACGACGATTTCCGCCTGGAGGAGCTGCCGGTACCCGAACCCGGGCCGGGCCAGATGCTTCTGCGCACGATCTACATGTCGCTCGACCCCTATATGCGCGGGCGCATGAACGAGGGCGCGACCTACGCCCCGGGCGTGCCCTTGGGGGCGCCCATGGTCGGCCGCACGGTGGGCCAGGTGGTCGCGTCCAACCTCGACGGCTATGCCCCCGGCGACTTCGTCCAGGGCTATCACGGCTGGCGC
>CAYNIS010000046.1:0-10153 GCA_964397055.1 uncultured Rhodospirillaceae bacterium
GGCGAGGTTCCGCTGCAGGGGGTTGTCGCGGCAGGCGTCCAGAAAGACCAGATTGATGCGCGGCTGGAGCTCCATCTGACGCAGCACGACATCGACATCCATCACTTCGAAATCGAGGTCGCTCTCGGAGTTCAGCCGGGCATCGACGGGGACGAGGTAGTTGCGGCCATGGGCCTGGAGCCCGTGTCCGGCATAGTAGAACAGCGCAATGCGAGCATTGGGCAGGCGTTGCGAAAAGGCCCGAACCGCCTGATCCATCGACTGCTTCGTCGTGTCACGGGCGACCTGGACGTCAAAGCCGAGGGTCCGGAGTGCCGCGGCGATGTCGCTTGCGTCGTTGGTCGGGTTGGGCTGGCCTGTCGCGTGCTGGTATCGGCCGTTGCCGATGACCAGGGCGACGCGATCCGCCGCCACGCTTGTGCCGGCCCAAGCAACAAGACAGACCAGTACGGCAATCAACCGGCGCATTGACGACGCCCTCCCCACGGATCCGGACGCGAAACGTGTCAGGATAGGGCCACAACCTTTAAGAATGCCTGCAGTCGACAGCCCGGCCGACCGTCAGCGCAACCGCTCGAGGGTGAGCCGCATTGGCGCCTGACCGCCCTTGTCGCCGAGCAGCACGCTGTCGAATGTCAGGGTCGGGGCCGCGGGGGCGGCGGCACGAATGGTCGACTGATAGAACAGATCCTGGGCCTGCACCTGGTTGAACTGCTGCATCTGCTGCTGCATGCGCTGAAAGATCTGCGCGTTGTTCTGCTGCATCAGCCGCTGGATCTCCTGCGGGCTCTTGCCCTGATACTGCTGCTGCATCTGCTGGGACTGGCGCATGATCGCGTTGAAGTCCGTCTGCGGCAGCTGGGCCGATCTGTCCAGAGTGAGATAGGACGTGATATCAAGGATCTCGTCGTCAAACTGAAAGTGAAGGTTGAGGGTCTGGCCGGCCAGCACCCGGTCGATCTGGAACTCCCCGCCGAGGATGTCGACGGTCTCGTCGATCCGAAGCGGCTTGCCCTCCACGACGCTTTCCATCACCAGCCGCCAGCGCCCGTCGAGGTCCCGGTTGGTGCGCGCCGCCCGCGGCGGCGAGTCCGGCACCGGGGGGGCAGCCACGCCCGGCAAGGCCGCGACCTGCGGAACCGGCAAGCCCTCGCCGCCGGCGAGGTAGACATCCGCCGTCAGGGACGAGTTGTCCCACGGCACCTGCCGGCCATTTGTCGTCTGGATGACGTCGTTCCTGACTCGGGTCATCAACTGCCGGATTTCCAGGCCCGGCGTTTCGATGTGACGCAGGACGGCCTCCGTGAACGGGCTGTTGCGGCCGGTGCCGTCAAGGGCGACGTTGTCGGGTTGTGTCGCATAGGCGATCAGCGTGCCGATCCCCGCTTGCGTCTGCGCCAAGCCGGTGCCGAGTGACGCGGAGCGACTGGCGCCCATCGACCGGGCGAGATTCCGCTGCAGCGGATTGTCCCGGCAGGCATCGAGGAAGACGAGGTTGATACGCGGTTCCCGCTCCATCTGGCGCATCACGAGGCTGAGATCCATGACCTCGAAATCGAGGTCGGCCTCGCTCGTCAACCGCGCATCGACCGGCACAAGGTAGTTGCGCCCGAAGGCCTGCAGGGCGTGACCGGCGTAGTAGAACAGGGCGACCCGGGCCCCCGGGAGGTCCGCCGTGAAGTCCCGGACCGCCGAGTCCAGACCCTGCTTGGTGAGATCCTGGGCGAGGTGGACCCGGAAACCGAGCCCCTCCAGCCTGGCCGCGATATCGACGGCATCGTTGCCCGGATTGTCGAGCGGTGTCGCGTGCTGATAGAGGCTGTTGCCGATGACCAGCGCCACGCGATCGGCTGCCGTGGCCGGCAGGGACAGCAGAAGGGTAGCGATGACGGCTGCAACGAAGGCGCGCATGGGGAACTCCTGAAGCGCTGACGCGCGATGGACGGAGGCCCATTCAATCGCTTGGAAAAGCCAGGATCTCAATACCTGACCGTGGGATGCATGATCGCGCGGCCGGCGGCCCGCAATTCAGACAGACGGTGGCGCGTGGTGGGCGATGACGGGATCGAACCGCCGACCCTCTCGGTGTAAACGAGACGCTCTACCGCTGAGCTAATCGCCCAGTCACGCGACCGGGGACGCCGGGGCCATATGAGCCCGAGCGGCCTCAATGCCCATTCGATTCAGACCGCGATGGGGGCGGTCGGCCGACGGCGACCACGCCGCCCCCAAAGACAGGCGCTGCCGAACTACTTGCTCGGGTTGACCCGGCGCTTGAGGTCCGCCCCGACCTTGAACTTCACCTGGCGAGACGCCGGGATGATGATCTCTTCTTTGGTCTGAGGGTTGCGACCCTTGGTCTCCTTGCGCTCGGCAACCAGGAAGGTGCCGAACCCGACCAACCGGATCTCGTTGCCCTGTTCGAGGGCGGAGCCGATCGCGTCGAGCACCGCGTCAACCGCCTTGGCGGCGTCGGCCTTTGTAATGCTGGCGTGGTCGGCCACATGAGCCACGAGATCATTCTTGTTCATTCTGGCCCCCGGACTGTCGAAAAGGCGTCGTGATGTTCCCCCGATACCCGACTGCGAACATACCGAGAAAGGCAGACGGGGCGACCCCCATGAAGTGCAACGCTGATTCGGTTGCCCCCTTGGAGTCGCCCCGTATTTAGGCTGATTCAGTAGTTCGGCTCAATGCCGAATTACATCTTCATGCTCTTCTTCGCCAGCCGTTGCAGGCGCGGCATCAAGCTCGTCCGCCTCCGTCCACTCGACCGGCACCGGCGGGGTGACCAGCGCGTGGCCCAGAACCTCGTCCAGAGCGGAGACCGGAATGATCTCAAGCTCGTCCTTCACGTTGTCGGGAATATCCGCCAAGTCCTTTTCGTTATCCTTGGGGATCAGCACCGTCCGGATGCCCCCGCGCAGCGCTGCCAGCATCTTTTCCTTCAGCCCGCCGATCGGCAGAACCGCCCCGCGCAGCGTGATCTCGCCGGTCATTGCAACGTCCTTGCGGACCGCCGTGCCGAGGAGGACCGACACGATGGAAGTCACCATCGCGACACCGGCCGACGGGCCGTCCTTCGGGGTCGCTCCCTCCGGCACGTGAACGTGGATGTCCTTCTTGCGCAGCTGGTGGGCGGTGATGCCGAGCTGTGGCGCGCGGCTCTTCACATACATCTCCGCTGCCTGGACCGACTCCTTCATGACGTCGCCCAGCTTGCCGGTCATGGTGACCTTGCCCCGCCCGGGCAGGCTCGCCGCCTCAACCGACAGAAGTTCGCCGCCGACCTCCGTCCACGCAAGGCCGGTGACGACACCCACCAGATCCTCGAGTTCAGCGATGCCGTAGCGGTATTTCCTGACCCCGGCGAAGTTGTTCAGGTTCTCGGAGGTGATCTCGATGCTCTCGACCCCCTCCATCAGGATCTTCTTGATCGCCTTGCGGCAAAGGCTGGCGATCTCGCGCTCGAACCCGCGGACCCCGGCCTCCCGGGTGTAGTAGCGGATGATGTCGCGCAGGGCGTCGTCGGTGAGCGTGAGCTCGCCGGGCTTCAACCCGTTGGAGTTCAGCTGCTTTTCGATGAGATGCAGCCGCGCGATCTGGATCTTCTCGTCCTCGGTGTAGCCCGAAAGACGGATGATCTCCATCCGGTCAAGGAGAGGCTGCGGCATCCTGAGCGTGTTCGCCGTGCACAGGAACATGACGTCAGAGAGGTCGTAGTCGACCTCCATGTAATGGTCGGCGAAGGTCGCGTTCTGCTCCGGGTCCAGGACCTCCAGAAGGGCGGAGGACGGGTCGCCGCGCCAGTCGGAGCCGAGCTTGTCGACCTCATCGAGAAGGAACAGCGGGTTCGACGACCTCGCCTTCTTCATCCCCTGGATGATCTTGCCCGGCATGGAGCCGATATAGGTCCGGCGATGGCCCCGGATCTCCGCCTCGTCACGCACGCCGCCGAGCGACATGCGCACGAAGTTGCGGCCCGTTGCCCGCGCGATCGACTTGCCGAGCGAGGTCTTGCCGACGCCGGGTGGGCCGACGAGGCACAGGATCGAGCCCTTGACCTTGTCCATCCGCTGCTGGACGGCGAGGTATTCGAGGATGCGTTCCTTGACCTTTTCCAGCCCGTAGTGGTCCTCGTTCAGGACTCCCTCGGCGCCGACGATGTCCTTCTTGTTCTTGGTGCGCTTTTTCCACGGGATCGACAGCATCCAGTCGAGGTAGTTGCGCACCACGGTCGCTTCGGCCGACATCGGGCTCATCGACTTGAGCTTCTTGAGTTCGGCCTTGCACTTCTCGCGAGCCTCCCGGGACATCCGGGTCTTGCGCACCCGTTCCTCGAGCTCGGCGATCTCGTCCCGGCCCTCGTCGCCCTCGCCGAGTTCCTTTTGAATCGCCTTCATCTGCTCGTTCAGATAGTACTCGCGCTGGGTCTTCTCCATCTGGCGCTTAACCCGGTTACGGATCTTCTTCTCCACCTGGAGAACGCCGATCTCGCCCTCCATGAAGCCGTAGACCCGTTCCAGCCGCTCGGCGACGGAAGCAACTTCGAGCAGTTCCTGCTTGTCGGGAATCTTGAGCGAGAGGTGGGAGGCAACCGTGTCGGCCAGCTTCGATGGCTCGTCGATCTGATTGACCGAGACCAGGACCTCCGGCGGGATCTTCTTGTTGAGCTTGATGTACTGCTCGAACTGGGTGATCACCGCGCGGGTGAGGGCCATGACCTCCTGGCTGTCGCCGTCGCGTTCGGCGATCGGCTCGGCGAAGGCCTGAAAGAAGTCCGGATTGTCCGCGTAATTCTGAATGCGGGCGCGCTTGCCGCCTTCGACCAGAACCTTGACCGTGCCGTCCGGCAGCTTGAGGAGTTGGAGCACGGTGCCGACGGTACCGACGGTGTAGATGTCACGCGGCTGCGGATCGTCGTCCGCCGCATTCTTCTGGGTGACCAGAAGGATCTGCTTGTCGTCCTTCATGACGTCGTCGAGTGCGCGCACCGATTTCTCGCGCCCGACGAAAAGCGGCACGATCATGTGCGGGAAAACGACGATGTCGCGCAATGGGAGGACCGGGAACAGGGCCCCTTCCGAAATGCCTACCATGAAACCCTCACCTCGTCGGGGCGCCGCCGTCCTCAGGAAATGAGCAACGCTCGGGCGCCTCAGTCACTCAATGTCTAAGCTCATATGGCACCCGTGAAACCGGTGCCCAGACTTGACCGCCGGCCCCTGCGCACTAAGCAGCCTGCCTGCGGGTTAAAGTTCCAAAGATTGACGCCGCACCTTCCGGCTTGGCAAGCCCTCCCGCATCGCCGCATCGGTCGGCCCCGCATAGTAAAAGGGGCCGCCCCCTGCGCCAGGGGACGGCCCGCAAACCAGCAAACCGCGTGCCGGTGATGCCCGATCGCGGCAATCAGTCGCGAAGGATCACTCCTCCTCGTCCGCCGGCGGCCGCGGCCGGCTCTCGACGACCTCGTCGACGATGCCGAACTCCTTGGACTCGTCGGAGGTCATGAACCGGTCGCGATCGAGGGCGGCCTCGATCGTCTCAAGCGACTGTCCGGTGTGCTTCACGTAAATCTCGTTCAGGCGCTGGCGCAGCTTCAGAATCTCGCGCGCCTGGATCTCGATGTCGGAAGCCTGACCCTGCGCCCCGCCGGAGGGTTGGTGCACCATGATCCGCGCATTGGGCAGCGCGTAGCGCTTGCCCGCGGCACCGGCCGACAACAGCAGGGAGCCCATGCTCGCCGCCTGGCCGATGCAGACGGTCGACACTTCCGGGCGGATGTACTGCATGGTGTCGTAGATCGCGAGGCCGGAGGTCACGACCCCGCCCGGGGAGTTGATGTAGAGGGCGATGTCCTTCTGCGGGTTCTCTGATTCGAGGAACAGGAGCTGGGCGCAGACCAGGCTCGCGACCGCGTCGTGCACCGGCCCGACCAGGAACACGATGCGTTCCTTCAACAGGCGCGAATAGATGTCCATCGCGCGTTCGCCGCGGTTGGTCTGTTCGACCACCATCGGCACCAGGTTGTTCATCTGCGGCTCGAAATCGAACATTGCCGGCGGCTCCATCCGGATCGGAAAACGGTCGGCGGCACCCGCGATCGGGTATCGCTCTTCAATCTTTGACGTGAGGGATATGGGGTCGTCCCGCCGCCGGCGAAAGCAGCGGCGAAGAAACGAGGGGGACCTGCCCGGTCAGGTTTGCGGCGAGGCCGGCGCCTCTGGACCGTCGCCGTGGTCGTGATCGTGGTCATGATCGTGATCGTGACCTTCGCCGACCTCGGCCAGGAAGGTATCGCGGTCGACGGTGCGGTCGGTGACGTCCGCCATCTCGAGCAGGTAGTCGACCACCTTCTCCTCGAACAGCGGCGCCTGCAGCTGTTCCATCGCCCCCGGTGTTTCGCGATAGAACTTGACGATCTGCTGGGCTTGGCTCGGATACTGCTGGGCCTGCTGGATCACCGCCCGCTGCATCTCCTCCTCGCTCACGCGCAAGTCGTTGGCGCGCCCGATCTCGGCGAGGACCAGGCCGACCCGGACACGGCGCTCGGCGATCTTGCGGTATTCGGCCTGCAATTCCTCATCCGACTTGCCGGCGTCGTCGGGGTCGCCCTCGCCCTTCTCCCGGTCCTGCTGGACCTGCTGCCAGATGCCGTTGAATTCCATGTCGACCATGGTCGGCGGCAGCTCGAACTCGTGGCCCTCTTCCAGCTTGTCGAGCAGGTCGCGCTTCAGGCGCTGGCGGGCCGCCTGCGTGTAGTCCTGGCGGATCCGGCGGCGCACCGCGTCCTTCAGGCCGTCCAGGCTGTCGAAGCCCATGTCGCCGGCGAAGGCGTCGTCGATGACCGGAATCACCTTGGTCTGGAGCTCCTTCACGTCGATCTCGAAGACCGCGTCCTTCGACTGCAGGGAGGCCTCCCCATAGTCGGCCGGGAAGGTGACGTTGACGGTCACGTGATCGCCCGGCGACGCCCCGATCAACTGGTCCTCGAAACCCGGGATCAACTGCCCCGACCCGATATCGACCGGCATGTCCTCTCCGGACATGCCTTCGCGGGCCTCGCCGTCGACGGTGCCCTTGAAGTCGATCACGAGCGTGTCGCCGGAGACGGCGGGCCGTGTTTCGGCAACCGGCTCGCCCTTGGCGGAACCTTCGGCGAGCTTGGCCATCGCCTCGTCGACCTGCGCGTCGTCGACCTCCAGCACTAGCCGTTCGAGCTCGATCGAGGCGAGATCCATCACGGTGAACTCGGGCAGCACCTCTACCTCGATCCCGTAGGCGAGATCAGCCCCCTCTTCCGCCGTCTCGACCTCGATCTTCGGCCGCATGGCGGGCCTGAGGCCGCGCTCCTCGAGGACCTTGGCGGAGCTCTCGTTGACCGCCTCCTCCAGCACCTCGCCCCGGATCGACTGGCCATAGCGCTGGCGGATCAGGGCCGCCGGGACCTTGCCGGGCCGGAAGCCCGGCAGCTGGATGTCGCGGGCGATCTCGCCGAGCTTGGCAGTGACGCGGGCATCGATATCGGCTGCCGGCAGCACCACACGGTAGCTGCGCTTGAGGCCGACGTTCAGGGTTTCTTCGATTTGCATCGGATCCGTACCAGAGGGTCAAAGAGGTTGGGGGCGCCGACGGCACCCTGTTTCACGTCACAGTCGGGCAATGAAAGACCGGTTCCCTTAGTCGACCAGCGGCGCCGACGAAAGGATTTCTTGGCAGCCCCGCACCGATCCCGACGCCCTGCCCGGGACCTGCCAACGGCCGGAGAATGGTGCGGGCGAAGGGACTCGAACCCCCACGACTTTTGGTCACTGGAACCTAAATCCAGCGCGTCTACCAATTCCGCCACGCCCGCGAGATCGTCGATCTCTTGCCGGTTTACCATGGGGATCCGGCCGGCCACCAGCCTCCACCGCCGCGACTCGGGAAGCCCGGATGGCCTCAGACCGACTTCGACTTCCGTGACCGGCGCTCGCGCTTGACCTCGACCGGATAGCGCTCGCGGAAGGCGGAGATGGACAGCGTGCGATCCTCGGCCTGGGTGCCTGTCGGGCGCTTCGCCTTCAGCTTGAAGCGGACATGGGGGATGCCCAGCGGATCCGGCCGAACCGCCAGAACCTCGGCACTTTCCTCGGATGTCGACGTGCGATCCTTCGCATAGGTCGCGCCGACCGAAACGCCCGACCCGCGCCGGGATCTTCCGAACAGTGAGAGCACGGTGCCACACCCCCTATCCGCCACCGTTCGGCGACCGTGCGTCCGGGGACGTAAATTCGGTCAGAACGGGTGAGATCATACTAACGAGATCTTCAGCGATAAGTACATTCCCGTACAAGTCCGCTGCGCGTCCGTGTATGCAGGTTGCCGCCGCCGCGGCCTCGAAGGCCGGCATCCCCTGCGCCAAGAGCCCCCCGATGAGGCCCGCCAGGACGTCCCCCGAGCCTGCCGTCGCGAGCGTCGCCGGCGCGTCGGCAGTGATTGCCGCCCGGCCGTCGGGCGACGCGATCACGGTGTCCGACCCCTTCAGGACAACGGTCATGTGGCTTTCGCCGGCCGCACGGCGCGCAGCCCCCAGGCGATCGGTACCGATCGGGCCGAAGAGGCGCTCGAACTCGCCGGCATGCGGCGTGGCGACGACACTGCCCGTCGCGTCCCTGACCGCACGGAAGAGGGCACCCGGGCCGCCTGCGAAGACGCTCAGGGCATCGGCGTCCACGACCAGCGGCCGCTCGCCGCCGAGCGCTGCCAGGACCTGCCGTGCCAGAAGCCCGCTCCGCCCTGCGCCGGGTCCGAGGATCGCCGCAGTCCTGCGCCGATCCGCCAGATGATCGGAGAAGTCGTCGGCCAGGGGTTCGACCAGGAGCCCGGCGTCACCCGCGCGATACGTGCCGAGGGCAGCGGCGGGTGCCGCGATCGAAACCAGGCCGGTCCCGACCCGACGGGCCGCGGCGGCGGCGAGGCGGGCCGCCCCGGTCATCTCGGCCCCGCCCAGAACCACGGCATGGCCGCGCGTGAACTTGTGGCTGTCGGCGGTGGGCCGGGGCAACAAAGACCGCCAGAGGCCGGGCGCGTTGAGGCCGGTCTTCGCAGCGATGCCGTCGAGCACCCGCGACGGGATGCCGATATCGGCGACCACCAGTTCTCCGCACAGATCACGACCCGGCAGCAGCAGATGCCCCGGCTTCCGACGAAAGAAGGTGACGGTCAGTTCGGCCTGGATCGCCAGCCCGCTGATCGTTCCGGTATTGCCGTCGACACCCGACGGCACGTCGACGGCGACCACCGGGATCGACCGGGCGGCAACCGCGGCCAGCATGTCGGCGGCCTTGCCCGCGACCGGCCGGGTCAGCCCCGCCCCGAACAGGGCGTCGACGACCAGCCCGGTGTTGGCGAGCTGCCGTTCTTCGAATGGCACGACAGGACCCCGCCAGTCGGAAGCGGCGCGCGCGGCGTCGCCGGAAAGCACGCCGACTGGCGCCAGGCTCGCCACGCGCACCGGCCACCCGCGCGCGGCCAGAAGCCGGGCAACGACGAAACCGTCGCCGCCGTTGTTGCCGGGACCCGCCAGGACCAGGACGCGCGCCGGGCGATAGCGGCGCCGGATCGCCGCCGCGACCTGCCAGCCGGCATTCGTCATCAGGGAGTGGCCATCGATGCCGCGCGCGATCGCGGCCCGATCGGCAGCGTACATCTCATCCGTCGTCAGGACGGCAAGGTCGGGAGGGATGAGTGTCACGTCCGGCGTCTTGCAAGGCATGAGGGCCGGGAATGGGGCGTCCGATGGGGTTCGAACCCACGACATCTCGGACCACAACCGAGTGCTCTACCGCTGAGCTACGGACGCCACACTGTGAGGGACGGCCGCAGCGAGGGTGTGCAGCCGAACACCGATCATCGCGATTTCCGCCCGAAACGTCAATGTCGACGTCACGCGCGACGGTTTCGCAGCGACCGGTCCCTCGGCTAGACTACGACGCCGCGCCCGCCCGCTGGAGACCGAACATGCTCGACCTCGCCCCCGGTTTCGCCAATCTCGGCACGGAGACCGCGTTCGAGGTGCTGGCCCGGGCCCAAGCCTTAGAGGCGCAGGGGCGCTCGATCATCAATCTCGGCATCGGCCAGCCCGATTTCCCGACGCCGCCGCATATCGTCG
>CAYNIS010000046.1:10163-13632 GCA_964397055.1 uncultured Rhodospirillaceae bacterium
CCGCACCGCGGACCACATTGTCGAAGCGGCGGTGAAGGCCCTGCGCGACGGCCACCATGGCTACACCCCGGCCCCCGGCATTCCGGCCCTCAGGGAAGCGGTGGCCGCCGACCTCGCCCGCCGACACGGGGTGACGGTCGATCCGGACCGGGTGATCTGCGTGCCCGGCGGCAAGGTCACAATGTTCTTCGCCATCCTGATGTTCGGCCGGCCGGGGGTGGAGATCCTCTATCCGAACCCGGGCTTCCCGATCTACGAATCGATGATCCGGTTCACCGGCGCGACCCCTGTCGCAACCCCGCTGCGCGAAGAGAACGGCTTTGCCTTCACCGCCGAGGAGGTGCTGGCCCGGATCACGCCCCGAACGCGCCTCCTGATCATCAACAGCCCGGGCAATCCGACCGGCGGCGTGGTGCCGGCGCATGAACTCGAAGCGCTCGCCCGGGGTCTCGAGGACCATCCGCAGGTCGCGGTCCTGTCCGACGAGATCTACAGCGCCATGCTCTACGACGGCGAGGCGCATTTGAGCATGCTCACCTTTCCCGCCCTCGCCGACCGGCTGATCATGCTCGACGGCTGGTCGAAGACCTACGCGATGACCGGCTGGCGCATGGGCTATGCCGTGTGGCCGGAATCGCTGGCGCCGCACGCCGTGCGCCTGTGCGTCAACAGCCATTCCTGCGTGAACGCGCCCAGCCAGTACGCCAGCATCGCAGCCCTGGAGGGACCGCAGGACGCCGTTGCGACGATGAACGCCGCCTTTGCCGAACGCCGCCGTCTGGTGATGGACCGGCTGATGAACATGCCCGGTGTGAGCTGTGCGGAGCCGCGCGGCGCCTTCTACGCCTTTCCGAACATCACCGGCCTCGGCCTCGATGCCGGGAGCGTGCAGGCACGGCTGCTGGAGGAGGCCGGCGTTGCCACGATCGCCGGCACGAGTTTCGGGGCGGAGGGAGAAGGCCATATCCGGCTGTCCTACGCTGCCAGCCTCGAAGCCCTCGAAACGGCCCTGGAGCGCGTGGACAAGCTCTTCCGCACGCTTCAATGAGGCCGCGGCGGGATATGCCGCTGCCCGAAATTTGAGCGACAAAGTGCCTGCGTTCGATGCAGACTTGCCCGCGATCGCGCCAATTCGGGTGCGAAACCGGGATCGCGGGCACGCCAACCGCACCACCGGGGCACTGGCACGTCTCATGCGTAATGGTGCCGCGGCGGCGCTTTGCGGTCGGCACACCATTGCCCGTTGCCCCGGCCAGTCGGCTCCGCACTGCTCAAGGACATTCATCAGCGCATGAAGAAGATCGAAGCCGTCATCAAGCCGTTCAAACTGGACGAGGTGAAGGACGCTCTGCACGACATCGGCGTGCGCGGGCTCACCGTGTCGGAGGCGCGCGGGTTCGGCCGCCAGAAGGGCCACACCGAGCTCTATCGAGGGGCGGAGTACGTCGTCGATTTCCTGCCCAAGGTGAAGATCGAGGTGGTGATCGAGGACAGCCTCGTCGAACGGGCGATCGAGGCGATCCAGCAGGCCGCCCAGACCGGCCGCATCGGCGACGGCAAGATCTTCGTCAGCCCGATCGAGGAGGTTGTCCGCATCCGGACCGGCGAGAAGGGGGCGGACGCGATCTGATTCCGGGAAAACGGTGACCGCTGGCCCGAGGACGGGGCAGCCGGGCCGGCCTCTCCCCGGGCCGTGACCGGGGGTGGTCCGGTGTCTTTCAACAACAGGCGCCCGGCCGGGTGGTCAGCAGGCCGGAACGCCACGGGGTCCTGACCGACGTCAAACCGAGGGAACCATTAGGCATGGCCGATACTTCGAAGTTCTTCGACATGATCAAGGAGAACGACGTCAAGTACGTCGACCTCCGCTTCACCGACCTGCGCGGCAAGCTTCAGCACACGACGCAGCATGTCTCGACGATCGACGAGGAGGTCTTCGCCGACGGCATCATGTTCGACGGTTCGTCGATCGCCGGCTGGAAGGTGATCAACGAGAGCGACATGATCCTGATGATGGACGCCTCGACGGCCATCATGGACCCGTTCGCGGCCCAGCCGACCCTCGCGGTGTTCTGCGACATCTACGAGCCGTCGACCGGTCAGCCCTATAACCGCGACCCGCGCTCGGCGGCGAAGGCGGCCCTCGCCTATGCCGCGTCTCTGGGCATCGCCGACGAGGCGTTCTTCGGACCCGAGGCGGAGTTCTTCGTGTTCGACGACGTCCGCTTCGAGAACTCGATGAACCATTCCTTCTTCCGCCTCGACAGCGAGGAAGGCCCGTACAACTCCGGCCGCGAGTACGAGGACGGCAATCTCGGCCACCGCCCGGGCATCAAGGGCGGCTACTTCCCGGTCGGCCCGGTCGACAGCGGCTTCGATCTGCGCTCGGAAATGGTCTCGGTGATGGCCGAGATGGGTGTGGAGGTGGAGAAGCACCACCACGAGGTCGCCCCCTCGCAGCACGAGCTAGGCATCAAGTTCGCCCCGCTGGTGAAGGCGGCCGACAACCTGATGATCTACAAGTACGTGGTCGCCAACGTCGCCCACAGCTACGGCAAGACCGCGACCTTCCTGCCGAAGCCGGTCTACGGCGACAACGGGTCGGGCATGCATACCCACCAGTCGCTGTGGAAGGACGGCAAGCCGCTGTTCGCCGGCTCGCTCTACGCCGACCTGTCGGAAACCGCCCTGTTCTACATCGGCGGCATCATCAAGCACGCGCGGGCCATCAACGCCTTCACCAACCCGACCACCAACAGCTACAAGCGCCTGGTGCCAGGCTACGAAGCACCGGTGCTGCTCGCCTACTCCTCGCGCAACCGCTCGGCGTCCTGCCGCATCCCGTATGTGTCGAGCCCGAAGGGCAAGCGCGTCGAGGTCCGCTTCCCGGATCCGTCCGCCAATCCCTATCTCGCCTTCACCGCCATGATGATGGCCGGCCTCGACGGCATCCAGAACCGCATCCACCCGGGTGAGGCGATGGACAAGAACCTCTACGACCTGCCGCCGGAAGAGCTGGAGGGGGTTCCGACCGTCTGCCACTCGCTGCGCGACGCGATCGACGCGCTGAAGGAGGATCACGAGTTCCTGACCAAGGGCGACGTGATCACCAAGGAGCTGATCGACGGCTTCGTCGAACTGAAGATGGAAGAGGTTGCGGCGTTCGAGACCGCGCCGCACCCGATCGAGTTCGAGATGTACTACTCGGTCTGATCCACGCACGCATCAGAACGCTGCGGACGGGGCCGCGGGGGACATCCTCCGCGGCCTCTTCTTTTGGCCGGCAGGAGGCGCGCGAGGCTCTTCGTTTTTCGCCCGCGACCGGCTATGGGATGCCCGCCACAGCCATCCCACATGAACCTCTCCGACACCGACCGCCAAGGAGCGACGGGCGATGGCCCCCAGCCTGGAAAAGCCGCCGGAGGGCGGCACGCGCGCCAACCTCATCACCCTCGGCCGGGTCGGCGGC
>CAYNIS010000047.1:0-8731 GCA_964397055.1 uncultured Rhodospirillaceae bacterium
CAGGCCCATGGCCGCCGCCGGCCCGATCAGCCGGGACAGGCGCTGGGTGCCGCCGGCGCCGGGCAGCAGGCCCACATTGACCTCCGGCAGGCCGATCGAGAACGGCCCGCGTTGGGCGATCCGGATATCGCAAGCGAGGGTCAGTTCGAAGCCGCCGCCCATCGCCGTGCCGGTGATCGCCGCGACCATCGGCTTGCGCATCTGTTCCAGGCGCTTGAGCAGGGCCGGGAAGCCGCGTTCCGGCACCGGCCGCGCGGGGTCGAAACTCATGCCGCGCTCGCGCATGCCGGCGGAACGCTCGGCCAGCTGTTCCAGCGAGTAGTGGCGGATGAAGTAGCCCGGCCGGGTGCCGGCGAAGACACCGACGCGGATGCCATCGTCCTGTTCCAGGATCGCGATCACGCGGTCGAGCTCGCCGACGGTCGTCTCGTCGACGGTGGCGTCCTCCCGGCCATGGACCAAGCAGATCAGGACGGGGCCGTCCCGGCGCAGCCGCAGATGGGCGAAATCGTCGGGCAGGGTGTCGCCGGTTTCGGGATCGTCAGTGGAGCTCAACGGGGACCTCCGTGATGCCGCGGATGATGATCGAATCCGACCAGCTCATGCCCTCGCGCGCCAGGCGCATGCCCGGGAAACGGCGGGCGAAGGCGGCGAAGGCGATGCGCCCCTCGAGCCGGGCGAGCGGGGCACCCAGGCAGAAATGGATGCCGAAGCCGAAGGTCAGATGCTTGTTCGGCGCGCGCGCGAGGTCCATGCGGTCCGGGTCGGGAAAGCGCCGCTCGTCGCGGTTCGCCCCGTGCAGCATGGCGAAGACACGTTCGCCTTCGGTCAGTTGCCGGCCGTGCAGGTCGTGGCTGACGCGAACGACGCGCGCGAGGCCGGCGGACGGCCCATCGAAGCGCAGCGCCTCCTCCACCGCGGATTCGGCGATGGTCGGGTTGGCCTTCAGCTGTTCCCAGGGCTCGCCCAGCCGCAGCATGTGGTAGAGGCCGTTGGTCATCAGGTTCGTGGTGGTCTCATGCCCGGCGAACAGGAACAGGATGGCCGCGGCGATGACCTCGTCATCGGTCAGCATCTGCTCCTCGTCGCGCGCCGCGATCAGGGCCGTCAGCATGTCGTCGCGCGGATGCCGCCGGCGTTCCTCGACCAGCTCGCGGAAGAACGCGGCCATCGCCTGGGCACCGGCCTCGGCCCGCGCATACTTGTCCTCGGCGGTGCGCGCGGAGCCGAGGAACAGGGCGATGCCGTCCGACCATTCCTTGATCTCGTCGATCGCCCCGCGCGGGCAGCCGAGCATGTCCATAATCACGGTTGCCGGCAGGGGATAGGCGAAGTCCTTGACCAGATCGAGCCCGCCATCGGCGGCATGCCTGTCGATCAACTGCTCGACCAGGGCCGTGACGGACGGTTCCAGCCGGTCGATCGCGTTCGGCGTGAACGCCCGGTTCATCAGCTTGCGCAGCCGCGTGTGCTCGGGCGGGTCGCGGAACACCATCCACAGGTTGAGATAGCGCATCAGGGTCTTGATGCGGTCGCGGTCCGGGTCGGGCAGGCTTTCGAAGAACGGGGTCAGTCGGTTGGGGGAAAGCTCGTCACCGACGGCCACCCGCCGCACGTCCTCATAGCGGCTGATCACCCACGCCTTCAGCCGCGGGCTCCAGTGGACCGGGTCCTCGTCCCGCAGGCGCTTGAGGACCGGGAACGGGTCGTCCCGCACCGCCGGATCGGCCGGGTTGAAGTCGAGCAGGTCGGTGGCAGCGGTCATGGCGTCGTCTCTTTCTCCCCAGGGGGTCTGGGGTAAGCTTTCGTTAACCGGCAGACAAGCCTCATGGCCTCTGCCCAATCCGCGCCCCAAACCTGAGATAGCAGGGACGGGCGTTACATAACGGCGCCGCAAACAGGCGCCAGCGATCCCCGGGGAGACGCCATGTCCAGCTTTCGCCGCTACACGCTTCCGACCGAGCAGACCGGCTGGAAGGTCCAGGGCCAGACCGAGACCATCTTGAACTGGGAGTATGACGAGGGCCGCGATGCGCTCCTGACCCTCTACGACAAGGGCAAGAAGCAGCAGTGGGACGCGGCCGAGCGGATCGACTGGTCCCAGAACCTCGAGCCCGACAACCCGATGGAGTTCGACGACCGCTCGGTCCCGATCTACGGCTCCGACATCTGGAACAAGATGACGGAGAAGGAGCGCGCAGCGCTGCGCCAGCACCTCCAGTCGTTCCAGATCTCCCAGTTCCTGCATGGGGAACAGGGGGCACTCGTCTGCACCGCCAAGATCGTCCAGACCGTCCCCGACATCGACTCGAAGTTCTATGCCGCGACCCAGGTGATGGACGAGGCCCGCCATGTCGAGGCGTATTCCCGCCTCCTCCACGAGAAGTTCGAGCTTGCCTATCCGCTGACCGGGCCGCTGAAGGCGCTGCTGGAGGACACGATCACCGACAGCCGCTGGGACTTCACCTATCTCGGCATGCAGGTCCTGATCGAGGGGCTGGCGCTTGCCGCTTTCCAGCGCATCCGCGACCAGTCGAAGAACCCGCTCGCTTCCGCCGTCAACGCCTACGTCATGCAGGACGAAGCCCGCCATGTCGCATTCGGCAGGTTGGCGCTGCGCGACTACTACCCCCAGCTCACCCAGAAGGAGCGGGACGAGCGCGAGGAGTTCGTGGTCGAGGCCTGCTATCACATGCGCGACCGCTTCCAGGCGCGGGAGGTCTGGGAAACCCTTGGCCTGCCGACCGACAAGTGCCTCGAATATGTCGAGCAGGCGGAGGTCACCGCCGGTTTCCGCTCGCGCCTGTTCTCCCGCATCGTCCCGACCATTCGCGACATCGGCCTGTGGGGCGACCGGGTGAAGAAGGCCTATGGCGACATGGGTGTCATGGGCTACGCCGAGGTCGATACCGAGGAACTGCTCGCCAACGACAACAAGGTGGCGGAGGACTTCGACGCGCGGGAGGCGGAGCGCTTCCGGGAGACCATTGCGGCGTCGGCGGAGTGAACCCGGGCTACTGAACCCGTTCGAAACGGGGCCGCGGTTGGATGCCGGCATCCGGCGATCCGACCGCGGTCTACTCCCCGCGCATGGCGACGTGGGTCAGGATCGCGATCACGATCACGCCCCAGCTGCCGAACACCAGAAGGTAGAGGCGGCCCATGGTGCGTTCGGACACCCGGTCCTCATAGGCACGGCCGATCCAGATCACGAGGCTGGCCAGAACGACAAAGCCGACGATCGCCCACAGGATCCACAGGATCGCGGGCATCACCCGGTCTCGTGTCCGGGAAAGCCCGGTTGGCCGGGGAAGCCGGCAAGCGGCTCCCCATCGGCTGAGTCGGCCGCGGCAAGGCCTGTGTCGAAATCCTCCCAGCCGTCCCGGGTCAGGACCTCCAGCGGCCGGAAGCGGGCCTTGTAGGCCATCTTGCGGCTCTCCTCGATCCAGTAGCCGAGGTAGAGGTGGTCGAGGTCGAGCGCGCGTACCCGGTCGACCAGCGCCAGGATCATGAAGCTGCCGAAGCTCCGCTTGGATTCGGCCGGATCGAAGAAGCTGTAGACGGCGGAAAGCCCGTCGCCCAGGACGTCGATCAGCATGGCACCGATCAGCCGGCCGTCGCCGTCGCGGAACTCGGCGATCTGTGTCTCCGCGTTGCCGTCCTCGATCATGCCGGTGTAGTCGGCGAAGGCCATGCGCGCCATGTCGCCGTCGTCGTGGCGGGCGTTCAGGTAGCGGCTGAACAGGCGGTATTGCTCGGGCGTCGCCGCCGCCTCCACGATCTCCGCGCGGATGTCCGTGTTGCGCCGGATGATCCGGCGCATGCCCTTGTCGGGGGTGAAGCGGGCGGCCGGGATGCGCACCGGCAGGCAGGCGGAGCAGGACGGACAGATCGGGCGGTAGACGACATCATGGCTGCGCCGGAAGCCCGCCGTGGTCAGGATCGAGTTGACCTCCGCCCCGGTGGTCGGCGCCAGGATCGTGAACAGCTTTCGTTCGATCCGGCCGGGGAGATACGGGCATGGCATCGGAGCCGACTGGTAGAACCGCTGGAGCGGGGCCTGACGGCGCTGAATGGTCATCTCTTCTCCCGCAACTGGAGCGGCCCGATGTCGGGCGAGGCACCCTGGCTAGCGCCAATCCCGAGCGGACTGAACCAGTCCGCGACGATGATTTGCGCGCCAATTAAACAGTTTGAGCATTGTCCGAACCGCCAGACTGATTCCGCCTCACTGGAAAACGCTCGAAGGCCCGAGGATAGACCACCTCTAACCGGCTGTCCTAGCGCAAAACCGGAGCGGACTGAACCGGTCCGCGGCGGCGATTTGCGCGTCGATTCAATAGGTTGAGCGAATTTGCGAACCGCCAGCCTGATTCAGTATGCCTGGAAAACTCTCCCGCGCCGAGGTGGGTCAATCGGGCGTCCGCAACCGTTCGGTCGGATGACCCGCGACAGTCAGCGCGGTCACCAGGGCATCAACGTGGCGCGCGTCCCGGGTTTCGACCAGGATGTCGAGGTCGGTACGCCGGATCGGGACCTCCGCGAACAGGCGCCGATGCTCCACTTCGACGATGTTGCCGCCATGGCGTGCGATCAGGCCGGTTACCGCCGCCAGCTGGCCGGGTTCGTCGGCGATCTCGATGCGCAGCCGGACCATCAGCTGGTCGCGGACCAGCCCGCGCATCAGGACCGAGGCCAACAGCCGGTCGTCGATGTTGCCGCCGCAGATGACGAGGCCGACCTTGCGGCCATGG
Organism: uncultured Rhodospirillaceae bacterium; assembly: GCA_964397055.1. GTDB lineage: Bacteria > Pseudomonadota > Alphaproteobacteria > CAYNIS01 > CAYNIS01 > CAYNIS01. Next base: position 4,755 of record CAYNIS010000047.1, read on the forward strand.
AACCGCTCCGGCTGCTGCAGGAGCGGGGCGAGCGAGGCGGCTCCGGAGCCCTCCGCGATGATCCGGGCCTGGGCGGCGAGGTCGCGCACGCACTGCTCGATCAGGGCCTCGTCCGCGACCACGATGTCGGAGACGAGGGCGCGCACCACCGGCAGCGTCAGTTCGCCCGGTTCCTTGACCGCAATGCCGTCGGCGAGCGAGCTGCCGCGGTAGAGCGGCGTTGCCCCCCCGAGGGCTGCGGTCATCGACGCGTAGAGCGCGCTTTCGACACCGATGATCTCGATCTCCGGCTTGAGCGCCTTGGCCGCGATCGCGATGCCGGCGATCAGGCCGCCGCCGCCGATCGGTACGACGATGACGTCGAGGTCGGGGGCGGCCGCCAGCATCTCCAGGCCGATGGTGCCCTGGCCGGCCATGATCAGCGGATCGTCATAGGGATGGATGGTGACCAGGCCGCGCTCGCCGGCAAGCACCCTTGAGTGCTCGGCAGCCTCGAACAGGGTCGCCCCTTCGAGCACCACGCTCGCGCCATGCTGTTCGGTCCGCCGGACCTTTGTGAACGGGGTTGCCGCGGGCATCACGATGGTAGCCGGCACGCCGAGCCGGCGCGCGTGGAAGGCGACACCCTGCGCATGATTGCCGGCCGATGCCGCAATGACGCCGCGCGCGCGTTCGTCCGCCGTCAGATGGCTCATCCGGTTCAGCGCGCCGCGCGCCTTGAACGAGCCGGTATGCTGCAACGTCTCCAGCTTCAGGAAGACGTGCGCCCCGGCGTTCACGCCCAGGGCTGGGGCAGAGATCAGCGGCGTCGGGACGATCCGCCCAGCCAGGGCGGTTTCCGCCCGGCGGATGTCGCCCAGGTCGATCGCGAACCTGTCGATCATGGCCGCCCTCCCGTCGGTGTCATGGTCAGCACGACCCCGCCATTCGCCGCGATCTGCGCCGGGTCGTCGCCCAGCAAAACCAGATCGCCGGCCGCCCAGCGATCAACGAAATCGCCGTAATGGGACGAGAAGGGATTGCCGGACTGCCCGGTCGAGATGACGAAGCCGGAGCTCGCCAGGTCGGCGAAGTCATAGACCGCGCGGAAGCCGGCACCGTGGATCGCCGGATAGGCACTCCCCGGCTCCGACGTGTGGTTGGCCCGATAGAGCGTGTGATCGCCGCCCGGGATCTCGACGGTCAGGTCGAACCACCGGCCGATCACCGGCAGCCGGGACAGCATCACGTGATCCTGCGGCGCCTTGTGGGCATCGCCCCAGCGCCAGTCGCCGGCGACGTCGCCATAGGCATTGGCGAGGTCGGTGGCTGCCTCGTCGAGGGCTCGGCCCAGGATTTCCGGGCAGCTCTCCGTCGCGTCCTCGGTCGTCACGTCGTCGCACCAGTCCGGTGCCTTTTCGACCAGATGGGCGAACACGACCGGATCGCGCGGGCGCCAGGCGTCGATCGCATCGCCCAGCTCGTCGGCCGCGAATGCGTCCTTCAGCCTCGTCGCCCAGGCGACATAGATCAGCGGTTGCGGATCGTCGACCGTGAAGCTGCCGTCCCATCCGTCCATCAGCCCCCGGGCCGCCTTGCCGGCCCCGGTCGTCGGCTCTGCCGCGAGCAGGAGCGGCAGCAAGACCTTTGTGTCGAGCCCGACGATGTCACGCAGCATGGCGGCACTCGCCGCCGGGTCATGGGGCCGTGTTGCGTCGAGCAGTTGGTTGGCGCGGTCCGCCCGGTAGGCCGCATCCCACTCATGGGTGATGTGATGAGGGTATCCCGGCCCGACGATCCGGTTGTTCGCGTTGACCACGCGGCCGTTCGGCGGGTTCGAGGCCTGCGGCAGCCCCTCGAACGGGATCAGGCCGGCCCACTGGTTGGCATCGTCCCAGCCGGGCAGCGGATGGAGGCCGTCGCCGGTCCGCCGGACCGGGATGTGGCCGGGGGCGATGAAGCCGATGGTGCCGCCCGTGTCGGCATAGACGATGTTCTGCTGCGGGGCGACCCACCGCCGGGTGGCGTCCAGGAACTGGTCCCAGCTTGTCGCCCGGTTGAGCCGCCAAACTGCCTCCGCCGTGGTGTCGCCGGGCTCGACGGCCGGAGACTTGAGAGCCAGGACATGTTCCGCGTCGAGCACGCCGTCGAGGTCTTCGGCCATCAGGTCGGATACCACCGGCCCGTTGCGGGTCGCGCGCACGGTGAAGGTCTGGTCGGCGCCGAACCGCACGCGGACCGTCTCCTCCCGCGTCTCGAACGGCACGAAACCCTCCAGCGTGCGGTAGCTTCCGTCGTCGTCAGGATCGATTTCTTCGAGGTAGAGGTCCTGGACATCGCCGCCGGTGGTCGTCAGGCCCCAGGCGATGGTTCCGTTGTGGCCGTAGAGATGCATCGGCACGCCGGGGGGCGTCGCCCCGACCAGGCTCATATCCGGCGTCACGATGCGGGCCAGGTACCATTGGGAGGGGGCGTTGAGCGACAGATGCGGGTCGGTCGCCATCACCGGCAGGCCGCTCGCCGTGTGCGCGCCGGACACCGCCCAGGCGTTGGAGGCCCGATCCGGTCCCGGCGATGGCCCCAGCGCCTCGTCCAGCCCGGCCCAGTCGAGCGCGTTGATCAGGGCCGGGTCGATCGACCCCAGCGTGATCGACCCGCGGTCCTGCAGTTCTTGCGGGAACAGGTCGTCGAGCCTTGCCGGGTCCTCGACCGCCGCGGCGAGCCGCATATGGGCGACCTCCGATCGGAAGTTACCGCTCAGGACCAGGGCCATCAGCTTGCCCCAGACGACGGTGTCGGCGACCTGCCAACGCTCCGGCGTATGCCAGGTCAGCCAGAACTCGATCGGCAGCGGCTCGGTGCGGGTGTCGAGGTAGTGGTTGACGCCGGCGGCATAGGCTTCGAGGTCGGCGACGAGTTCCGCATCGAGGATCGCGATGTCGTCTTGTGCGAGCCGGTAGAAGCCCAGCGTGCGCATCAGCCGGTCGACCCGGATCAGCGCCCCGATCGGCAGGATCTCCGACGCCCGGCCGGCCATCACGCGGCGCTGGATCTCCATCTGCCAGAGCCGGTCGCGGGCATGCAGGTAGCCCAGCGCGAAATAGGCATCGCCGGAGGTTTCCGCGCTGATATGCGGAATCGCATCGGCGTCGTGAACAACGGTCACCGGTGCAGACAGCGCGGGCGACGTGATCGCCCCGTCGAGGGCGGGCACGCCGAGCCAGAGGCGGATGAGGACGGCCGTCACGAACATCACCGGCAGGCTGATCAGGAGCGCAAGGCCGATGAGGCCGCGCAGGAACCAGCGGCGCCAGGCGGAAGGTCGGGCAGGGGCGGGCGGCATTCAGGGGCTCCCGTCGGCGGGCTTTCCAAACAACGCGGCGTCGACGTTGGCAGCGACCTGATCCCAGGTCCACCCCTCTGCCACCGCCATTGCAGCGGCGTGCTGGCGGGACCACAGGGTGTCGTCGGTCAGGGTTTCGATGGCCGCGCGGGCGAAGGCGTCGTCACTCGCGGCCAGGGTGCCGGTCTTGCCGTCGACCAGCCGTTCCGCCAACGACCCGATCCCCATCGTCACCAGCGGAACACCCATCGCCTGGGCGCTGGCGGCGGCGAGGCAGTAGGTCTCCCCCGGGTCGCCGCGATAGAGCATCGCTCGCGCACCCGCGAACGCCGCGGCAAGCGCCGGCTTGTCGACGGCCCCCTTGAGGTGAACACCCTGATCGGCGAGCTGTGACGCGCGTTCCAGGACCGGCGTCATGCGTTCCGCCCGCGCCCCCTGGTAGACCCTCGGCCCGCCATAGATGTGGAGCTCCGCCACCGGCGTGGCGGGCCGGATCCGGCTGGTCCACAGGTCGATGAGCCAGTCGAGCCCGCGTTCGGGGTTGGAGGCGAAGACGGCAAGCGGCGGCGGCGGCGTTGCCTGCGGCCGCGCTTCGAACACCGGCTCCGGCGCCAGCGGCACTTCCGCCACGCGCCGCAGCGGCAGCCAGCCCTCT
>CAYNIS010000047.1:8741-13530 GCA_964397055.1 uncultured Rhodospirillaceae bacterium
GGGTCGACCGGTGGAAGCGGCTGAGCACGATCGCCGGCGGCCAATGGCGCAGGAGCGGCCACAGGTGGCGCGGTTTGCGCAGGTAGCGTCCCGGCCCATGCAGCCACAGGAGCCGGGCAGGGGCCGGGACGATGTCGAGGAGAGCGGGCACGCGGCTGGCGATCAGGCCATCGGCACTGGTCGGCATCGGCCCATCCGCCGGCAGCCAGTCGACGCCGTTCTTAGTGGTCGGTGCCGATGCCGCGGTGACCGCGGTCACCCGGTGCCCGCGCCGGGCAAGCCCCTCCGCCAGGAGGACGGTCGCGGTCTCGACACCGCCGAGCGGACCGGCATGGAGCGACGTGCCGTCGAAGGGCAACCCGACCTCGGCGATCACCACGTGCCGGCTCACGCCCCGGAAGTCTCCGCGCCAACCGGTTCAAGCCGGGCCTTCAGGTAGGAAAGGATCGGGTAGAGAGCGGCCATGAGCGCGATCAGCAGGCCCCAGTTGCCCTCCTTGTAGCCCCTGCGGCGGACGTAGCACTTCCAGAAGCGCCCGACGATGCGCAGGAGGTTGCGGGTCAGGGTCTCGCGCCCTTCCTGGCCGCGCGCCCAGCCCTCGCGGATGTCGGCGGCGCGCGCGCTGGTGTAGCGGTCGAGCCGGCGGATCATGTCGGAGATGTCGCGGTCGACATGGTGGACGAGGCGGGCTTGCAGCATCCCGCCCGCGGTTCCGGTCAGCGTGACCGCCGGGTGCACGCGCTGCGGCCCCCAGTGCTTGGCTGCCCGGCGGAACAGGCCGGCATAGGCTCCCTTGCCGAAGGAGGCTCCCCAGCCGTGGCGCACCAGGCGCCCGCCGATATGGTTGTCGACCGGAATCAGGTGCCAGTCCTTGTCGCTTGACGCCACGGTCGCCCGGATCTCCTCCGCGAGCACCGGCTCGACCCACTCGTCGGCGTCGACCTCCAGGCACCAGTCACCGGTCGCGGCGGCGATCGCGGCGTTGCGGCGGTCGCCCTCCCGTTCGAACGCGCCTTCGACAATGCGGGCGCCATGTGCCTCCGCGATCTCCTTCGAGCGGTCGGTCGAGCGGTCGAGGACGACCACGGTTTCGTCGACGAAACCGAGACGGCTGAGGCAGTCGGCCAGCCGTTCCTCCTCGTCGCGGATGCACAAGCACGCCGTGATCCGAACCATCAGGCGGCCTCCGCCGGCAATCGGGCGAGCAGGTGGTGGGCCGCCTCGACCACCGCCTCGACGGCGATGCTGTCCATCAAGTTCTCGTCCGCCGTCCGGTGGTCGAAGCCCGGATGGTCGATCAGCCGGTCGCGCGGGATCGCGCCGGTGACGACCGCGGCGTGGTCGCCCCAGGGTCCGTAGACCTCCGGGTAGCCGGGGCCGAACAGGCCGAGCGTCGGCGTGCCGACGGCCGCTGCCAGATGCATGACCCCGCTGTCGTTTCCGACGAAGAGGCGGGCGCGGGCGAGGGCGGCGGAGATCGCGAGGGGGTCGAGCCGGCCGATGAGGTCGATGCGGCGGTCGACCGGCACCGCGTCAAGCACCGGCGATGCCTTGTCCCGCTCGTCGGGTCCGGCGACGACCGCGACCCGTGCTCCGGGAAGCAGGCCGTCGCCACCGGTAAGCCGGCCGATCAGCCCGACATATCGTTCCGCCCGCCAGGTCTTGCCGGCCCAGGTCGCGGTCGGCGCCAGCGCCAGCACCGGAGCCCCGTCCGGGATCGCGGTCGCAGCCTCGCCGCGCGCGCGTTCGTCGAGCCAGAGGGTCGGCGCCGGCGGCGGCTCCATCCCCAGCACGGATGCGTTCTCGACCACCTTGTGGATCAACGTTGCCCGGCGTCTGCGCGGTGTGCGGCGGACGATGCGTCGGCGGGCGGAGAGCAGCCACGCGATCGGCCCGTCGCGCAGGTCGACGACCAGGTCCCAGCGCGTGCCCACCGTTTCCCGCCAGAGACGCAACCAATGGCCGGCCCAGCGCCGCTTGGGCATGGCGATGACGCCGTCCAGGCCCGGGAGCGCCCGGAACAAGGGGGCCGGAAGCGGTCCGCAGGCGACGGTCACGCGGGCGTCGGGGTGATCCGCGATCAGGCGCGAAAGCACGCCGGTCGACAGGACCGCGTCGCCCAGACGGTTCGATGTCACGAAAAGGAGGCGCAAAAGGGACTGCCCGTCTCTGGTCTCTCGCCCGGGTTATAGCGGCGGGCGTTCGCGCGTGCCATGTCGGCGCTTGCGGGGGATCGGCCGCCACCCCAGGTCTCGACTAGGGTGCGTCGACCGAACAGCGATGCGGATTGAAGGAGTGGGATCATGACGGATGCGGCAAGCGGCGTTGCCCGGCTGGATCGCCGGGCGATCCTGGCGGTCACCGGGGAGGACCGGGTCGGCTTTCTGCAGGGCCTCGTATCCAACAATGTGGAACAGGTGGCCGCCGACCGTGCCCTCTATGCCTGCCTGCTCACACCCCAGGGCAAGTTCCTGCATGATTTCATGATGGTGGCGCAGGGCGACCGGCTGTTGCTGGAGGTCGAGGTTGAGCGCTTCGCCGACCTCCTGAAGAAGCTCAAGATCCACAAGCTGCGCTCGAAGGTCGGGCTCGAGGACCTTCGTGCCGCCCAAATCAGCCTCGCCGCCTTCGGCCCGGGTGTGCCGGAGGCGGTCGGTCTGCCTGCTGAACCCGGCCGGGCCGTCGAGTTCGCCGGTGGCATCGCCTTCGTCGATCCGCGGCTGGCCGATCTCGGCGTGCGGGCGATCGTGCCGGCCGACCAGGTCGAGGCTGCCGTCGCCGCCCTCGGCCTGCCGGTGGTCGATGTCGCCGCCTATGACCGCCATCGCATTGCGTTGGGGGTGCCCGACGGCAGCGCCGACATGGTGCTGGAGAAGGCGATCCTGCTGGAGAACAACATCGATGAGCTGAACGGGGTCAGCTGGGACAAGGGCTGCTACATGGGCCAGGAGCTGACCGCGCGGACCAAATACCGGGGCCTGATCAAGAAGCGCCTGATGACGGTGGCGCTCGACGGGCCGGCCCCGGTGCCGGGCACGCCGATCCTGGCCGACGGGCGGGAGGTCGGGGAGATGCGCACGAGTGCCGGTGATGCCGGCCTCGCCGTCATCCGTCTCGACGCCGCGCGCAAGGTCGCGGCGGGCGAACTGGTGCTGGAGGTCGACGGCACGCGGGTCACCCCGGCCGTGCCGGCCTATGGCGGGTTCTCCCTGGAAGCGGACGGGGCGGAGACGGCGGCCGGCTGACCGCCCGACGCGGCCTACTCGGCGGCCACTACCGGGCGCGATGCCGGTTCCTCCTCCGCCGGGACAAAGCGCGTGCGCTCCGTCGGCGCTTCCCATGGCAAGCGGACCGTATAGAGGTCGACCGGGCGCTGGCGTCCGCGCAGGCGCGCCATGCCCAGCGGGATCGCTTCCCAGTCGCGCGGCAGCGTGATCCGGCTCATCAGGTCGCCCGACACCACGACCGAGCAGTCATAGTCGCGGCAGGAATGGGCGACCCGGGCGGCGGTGTTGACGGTGTCGCCGGCGAAGGTGATGGCGAGCCGGTACTTGCCGACCTCCCCCGCCAGGATGCGGCCGAAGTGGAACCCGGCGCGGAAGTCCGGCACCTCCCCGAAACGCTCCAGGTAAAGCGGTGCCTGGTCGGCGATCTTGGCCCTGATCGCGGCATAGGTGAGGAGGGCCGCTTCGAGCGGGGTCTTGTCCGTCGACTTCCAGGTCACGACGATCTCGTCGCCGATGTACTGGTAGGTCTCTCCCCGGTAGTCGAGGACGGCATCGCCGATATCCGCGTAGAACTGGCGCAGAAGGTAGAAATAGGTCTCGTCGCCCAGGCGCTCCGCCATCGCGGTCGATCCGGCGAGGTCGAGGAACATGAACGCCCGTTCCTCCGCGACCGGATGATTGTAGCGGCCGATGACGAACGCGCCCAGGCGCTCCGCGCCGATCAGCCGGATCATCCACCAGACGAACAGGATCGCGAAGTTGACGATGAACGAGAAGATCAGGTCGCGCAGGACCTCCCCGTTGGCGACGTATTGGCCGAGGTAGCCCCAGATCGACTTCTGTTCCGGATGGAACAGAAGGCACTGGATCAAGTACATGCCGGTCAGCAGGGACAGGAAAATCGCGGTCAGGCAGACGGTGTGGATCATCATCGCCTTCGGCAGGCACAGGCTGCGCAGGCGATCGATCACGAACACGCTGTAGGATCCTGCGGCGAAGCCGATGACCAGGCCGTAGACCGCCCCCACCAGGGCGGAGAGTGCCACATTGTCCTTGAAGTCGAGGGCGGCGCTGTAGCCGGCCGAGGCGATCGCGCCGATGAGGACCGAGGTCCACAGCGTGAAGGCGACCACCACCTGGCGTCGGGGTCTGCCGATCTGCGGGATGGCGCCGGCCCGGTCGATGCCTTGCGCGGTCGTCAGGCCGGCCGCAACATTCACGGTGCCCATGGGGTGTCCTTTCCCCGCTTCGACGTCTGCCAACCGGAGCATAGACGAGATTGGGTGCCTGCGCGACCCGGCCAATAGGTACGATCCAGCCAATAGGTACGATCCAGCCAATAGGTGCGACCCAGGCATTAGCGGCGCGCGCGGGCCAGGGCCTTTGCCGGCGGGTCCCAGGTGCGCTAGGGATCAGGAACAACGACCAGACCGTTTGAGCTGGAGAACGCGCGATGATCGGTTTGCGTGGACGCCTCGGCCGCTGTGCGAAGGCGCTCGCCCTCCTGGCGGGGATCGCCGCAGTTCCCGGGTCCGCAATGGCCCAGGGTGCGTGCTGGTTGC